>JAUYSF010000466.1 GCA_030696435.1 Desulfoprunum sp.
GAGTATACCGCCGTCGACAATCTCATCGATGGCCTGTTGGAAGGGAATGCTCTGCCATTTATTTTCGCCCCGCTTCCCGGCCCTCTTCAAGACCCTGGTGATCCGGTAAGGATCATAGGCCCCCTGATGCCCGGCCTGACCTTTCGGACACAGACAGCCATCTACCTTGGCCACCGACTCGGGCAACTCCTTCATCTCCAGATGAGGATGGAGGTTGAAGGGGTTATAGGGATTGCCGTCAATCTTCACAGCCACGCCATCAATGATCTTCACCTTGATGCCACAGCCGGTATTGCAATTGAGACAGACAGAGTACAGGGTGTTTTCGGCCTTTATGAGTTCATAGGCCTCGGCCTCGGTCAACTCGCCGGCCTCAACTCGGGCAATCAGATCCCTGGCAAAATCAAACTGGGATACTACAAGGGCGGTGCAGCCTGCCATCGCGGTGGTTTTGAGGAAATCGCGGCGGGAGACACCGGTAGAAGTATTATTTATCATAGAGCACCTCCAGCTTTTCGTTGGCAATGTAATACACACGCGGCGCAGTCCCCACCTCCTGCTTGAGGATTTGCATGGTATTGGCCTTTTTCACCTGGGCAATGAGGCTCTGCGGATCGTTTTCATCGCCGAAATAACCGGCCCGGCCAACGCAGGTGGTGATGCAGACCGGCAGTTGACCGGCGACCAGGCGGTGCAGACAAAAATGGCATTTGCGGGCATTGCCGACCGGCTGGTTTTTGCCGGATCGTGACCATTTTTTGCCATACTCGTAGCAGGGCATGATCTCATATTTCTGCAGGGTTGGAGTCCCGGCAGAGTGGAATGATCCGTCATCCATGGTGCGGGCATGATAGGGACAGGCATCGATACACTGGCCACAGCCGATGCACTGTTCATAATTGATAAAGACGATGCCCGTTCCAGGGCCTTCGGTCTGCTTCCAGGTAGCTCCGTCGGATCCTTTTACCGGACAAGCCTCAACACAGGGCGGATTGTCACACTGCATGCACGGTCTTGGCAGGAAGGTACGGGAGACCTGCGGATACGTTCCTTGCTCGTATTCATAGACAGGACGATAATGCATCTTGGGAGGCAGCTTGTTTTCCGAGACACAGCCGACAGTACAGGCATGGCAACCAACACATTTGCGCAAATCAAGCAGCATGGCCCAGCGGCGATCTTTTGCCGGCCTTTGCATTGCTCGTTCGAGGTCCTTTTGCATGACAACGAGAATATCTTCTTGGCTCATTGCTTTCCCCCTTATTTCGCTTTGTCTTGAGTATGGCACTTTTCGCAGTTGTCCTTGACAGCAAAAGCCGCTGTGCCATCGTGACAGGTACCGCAGGATTTACCTTTTTCCATATCCGCCATGACCACAGTCGCATGTTTCTTGGTGTTGAGATAGATCTTGGTATGGCATTCCTGGCACTGCAAACTCGCGGATCTGACATGTGCATCATGACTTAAAACAACATTTCCTCCATCGTTTTTCATGGTAAGATCACCGCCGCCGACAACGGCGAAGGCCACTCCCCCGGACAGGAGAATCAGTATTGCAGCAATAATCATCCTCATAGGCTCCTCCATTCAAAAGGGTTAAACACCAACCGCATGGATACACCAAATCAAGATCATAATTTTCTTCTATCAGTATATTCGTATGAACGGATAAAGCAAGGTGATGCAATGTAGTATTTCGTTGCGGTTGACTGGGATGCGCTGGTGGATTAAAAAGAGGGAATGAAAACAACCGTCGATATCTTCAAATCCCTGGCCGATGAAACCAGACTCCGCCTGCTCCTGCTCCTGCAGGGCAAGGCCGAATTCTGCGTCTGCGATCTCATGCAGGCCCTTGACATGCCGCAATCCACCGTCTCCCGCCACCTGGCCTACCTCAAGAAGAACGGCTGGCTGCATGACAGACCTGGCGGGGTCTGGATGTACTATTCATTGAAGAAAGAGCTACCTCCCTTTCTTCAGGCCCAGCTCGTCCTGATCATTACGATACTGGCCGGAAATGCCACAAGCCTGGCTGATCAGGAGCGGCTCGCCTCCTATCTCAGGACCAAGGATCATACCACCTGCAGCTAAAACCAGATCAATATATCCGTAAAAGCAGATGTATTCCCCACAGGGTTGCTCTGTGCCAATCTCAATCAATTCAGAAACCGTCGCTCATCATCAACGATAAAAATGCTCTCTTTTCAAATAGTTGGGATCTCTCTCAGATCTCTCAGTAATCCTTGGCCATGCTCGCTACCCTCTAAAAAAAATTGTTTATATCTTTGTGATTTTATATATTTAACCAAATATGTTTGAATTCTCCGGCCAGTTCTTTGAGACAGGACAGAACATAGAGAATAATATCATTCCACTCAGAAAATTCTCCATATTTGAGGTGTACGAGAATGATTTGTTCTGAACGGGAGAGATGGATTTTGTGGAGGTTCTTCTGCCTCATTCTTTCAATTTTGGCCCTTACTGGACATTGCAGAAACCGGCTGATACAATGACTCTACAGGTCTGAATATGCAGAAAAAGGGCCAATCCTGGCAAAGTACCCGCTGAAAAATTTTGGAGGGACTGTGATGAAGAGATATCTGTCTCTGTGCTGGCTTATTTTTCTCTGCTGCACAGGTTCTGCCGGGGCAAAGGAATACCGCATTGGGGCGTTGTATTGGTCGATGAATATTCCTGGGCAGGTTGCCATGCGCAAGGGCCTTGAAGATGAACATGCCAGGATTAATAGTGCCGCCGGGAAAACAGGTGATGCCACCGTGGTCCTTGAGGGTCGCGTAGCCGGTGATGGTGAAGAAGGGATTGAAAGGCAAATCAAACAAATGAGAGAATTGATCGATACCGGCATCGATCTCCTCATTGTCCAGCCGACCGATAATGCGGCTCTCTCCGCCCCTCTCCGACAGGCCAATTCCGCCGGAATTCCAGTAATCGCCTACGACCAGTATATCAGTGGAGGAACACTTACGGCCTACAGGACATCCGATAATTACCAGGCCGGATATCTCGATGGTGAATATATCTCTTCTCGTTTTTCGAAAGAAAAAGAAATGCAAGTCATATTGGTCGAGTACCCCCACGTGTCCTCAACGGCAGAAAGGGTAGATGGCTTTCTCGATGCACTGAATAAATCTGGGAAAAAGTACAGGATTGTCAAGAGCTATACGGCTGTCGAGCCGGTTTCAGGAAAAAAGGCTGGAGAAGATATTGTTCACGATTTTCCGGCCAAAGGCAGTATCGATGTGGTCTTCACGGTTAATGACGGCGGCGGTTTAGCAGTAGTTGATGTCCTTGCCGCAGCCGGGCGTGATGAAATTCAGGTAGCCACTATTGATGGAGATCCCCTCTCCGTTGCCAACATTAAGGCCGGAAGATTGACGGTGATAGATTCAGCCCAGTATTGCGGTCCTCTTGGTGCCGAAGCGATGAAAGCGGGGTATGCCGTTCTCCTGGGTAAAAAACCGCCATATCATGCTCTAGTCCCTGTTTTTCCAATAACCATTGAAACATTGAAGATGTACCGAGGATGGTCCGGCCCTGTGGCTGAAAATTTTATTAAACCCTGGGAAAGCGTATCTCCTGAGTGGCGCGGTTCTCTCAAGGTACTGCAAAATTAAGCTGCCGAGTAAAGTACATGGCTAAAGAATCACAGTCAGTCGTCCGCCAGGTCGATAAAAAGAGAACAATGGCCTTCGGCATAGTCATGCTGTTCATCATGCTGATCGCCTCCTCAATTTCCGGATATCTCTTTCTGACTCTCCAAAAAAATGAAGAGGATCGCCTTGCCAGCACTATCGGCACAATTCTCAGTGAATCAATAGATAGAATTAGCTTTTCGGGCAAATACCATTCCCGTCTTCTCCTTGAAGAAATGCAGAAAAGACTGCCCGAACTCGCCTATATCTCGGTTGAAACACTCGACGGAATTGTGGAGGCCCACTCAGATAGCACCAAGAATGACACGTTGGTCAATCAAGATGAGAGAGAACTCAGCCGTAGGGCCTTGGCGAATGGTTCAACAATCCTGACGGAAAGAAAGATGAACGGCATGGCTATCAAGGAGGTTCTGCTGCCCTATCGCACAGGCCTCAAGCCTGAACCTTCCGGAGTTATTCGAATTGGCATCAAGGTGGATAAAACCCGTGGTGAGCAGCGGAACAATCTGTTCATTCATATTTTTATGATCATCGTTCTTACCGTTGCGGCGATATGGATCATGGAAATACTCAGCCGCTATTTCAGCAGGCGTCTGACTGAGTCAGATCAGGCCTTGCGAGAGAGCGAGTATCGTTATCGGAGCATCATTGAAAATATTCAGGACACTTTCTATAGAACAGATGCCAAAGGTTCTCTCGTATTGGTCAGCCCTTCTGGGGCAAAGTTACTGGGGTATAGCTCATCAGAAGAAATGATCGGACATCTCAATGCCTCTTTCTGGATGCATTCTGAAAAACGGCTGGAGATGTTAGAGATACTGAAGCGGGACGGAGTTGTTCGCGATTATGAGGTTGTCCTTGTACGCAAAGATGGCTCCTCTGTGCCTGTTTCTACCACTTCAAGCTATTATCGCGACAAGGATGGGCAAATTCTGGGGGTTGAGGGAATATTTCGTGACATCACCGAACGCAAACAGGCGGAAGAGAGCATCGTCAGAGAAAGGAACTTTTCCGACGATATCATCAATTCGCTGCCTGGTGTTTTTTACATGTTTAGTGACAAGGGCAAGCTTGTACGTTGGAATAAAAAATTTGCGGAAACGACAGGGTATTCCTCTGAAGAATTACTCGCCATGAATGCCTTGAATTTTTTCCCACCGGAACATAAGCGCTCTATTTTTTCGCGTGTACAGTTCGTCTTTACCGAAGGGGAATCTACCGCAGAAGCCCCTTTTCTGCTCAAGAATGGACGCCAAATCCCCTATCATTTCACTGGCCGACGGGCTGTGCTGGATGGCAAACAGTATCTCGTCGGAGTCGGAACAGATATCACCGACCGCAAACTGGCAGAGAAAACGTTACGGGAGAGTGAGGAAAAATTCAAGGCTATGGTGGAAACATTCCCACTGGCCATACACTTGACGGTTGGCCTGGAACAACGGTCGGAATACCTCAATCCTGCGATGATCAGATTGTTTGGTTATACCATGGAGGATATCCCCACCATCGAACAATGGTGGCCGCTGGCCTATCCCGATGAAACATATCGCAAGCAAATCTCTGAGGAATGGACCAGGAGGGTAGCGCACGCACTGGAGACTCAGTTGCCTATCGAGCCCATAGAAGTAGTGGTTACCTGTAAGGATGGCTCGAAAAAAAATATCTCGTGGGGCTACATTACCCTGGGAGAAAAGAATTATTCCTGCGGCCTTGATCTGACCGAGCGTAAACGCGCCGAAG
This sequence comes from Desulfoprunum sp., assembly GCA_030696435.1. Classification (GTDB taxonomy): domain Bacteria; phylum Desulfobacterota; class Desulfobulbia; order Desulfobulbales; family Desulfocapsaceae; genus Desulfoprunum. The sequence goes on from JAUYSF010000466.1 coordinate 5,415, forward strand.
AGGAAAAGGCCCATCTTGAATCCCAGCTCCATCAGGTCCAGAAAATGGAATCAGTGGGTCAATTGGCGGGAGGTGTGGCGCACGACTTCAACAATATGCTTGGGGTGATACTTGGGCATGCGGAGCTGGCGCAAAATCAGGTTCACCAGGGACAGCCGCTTTTTAACAACCTGGAAGAAATCCGCAAGGCCGCCCAGAGGTCAGCCGATATTACCCGGCAATTGCTGGCTTTTGCCCGAAAACAAACTGTTGCGCCCAAAGTACTCGATCTGAATGAGACCGTGGAAGGGATGCTTAAGATGTTACGTCGGCTTATCGGAGAGGACATAAATCTGGCTTGGCTGCCGGGAGCTGGTTTGTGGCCGGTCAAAATGGATCCGTCACAAATGGACCAGATCCTCGCCAACCTCTGCGTCAATGCTCGGGACGCCATCTCCGGCATCGGCAAAATGATCGTTGAAACGGGAAACAGTGCCTTTGACGAGGAATACTGTGACGATCACGCGGGGTTTGTGACCGGCGAGTATGTCCGAATATCCGTGAGCGACGATGGCAGTGGCATGGAGAAGGAGACACTGAACCATATCTTCGAACCGTTCTTCACCACGAAGAAGGTCGGTGAAGGAACCGGCCTTGGCCTGGCAACCGTGTACGGTGCCGTCAAGCAGAACAACGGCTTTATCAA
>JAUYSF010000469.1 GCA_030696435.1 Desulfoprunum sp.
AGGTTCTTGGCGATCTGCTGGGCCGCGCCGGGATAGTCCTCCACCGGGAAGGCGCCGGGCGTGAAGACGTAGGTGTGGATGGGGATGTTCTCGATCTCGGCCACTTTCATGTAGTAGAGCGCGTTGGCGTTGCCCCAGGGCTTGATGGACCCGCCATTGCGGAATTCCTGGCCGTGGCCTTTCTCCTGGCCGATGACCATCACCGGCTGGTGCACGGTCTTCTTGCCCATGCGCCGGGCGATGGTGGCCCGGGCGATGAGCATGCCCGGATCAATGCTCCACTCGTCCTGCCCGCCGATCTCAGCGTAGTTGTCGTAGACGTTTTCCAGGATGTCCTTGAGGCTGAAACGCTGGATGCTGCGGACGATACGCACCCGTTCCATGGGCGTGAGCTGCTCTTCGGCGCGTTCCTCAAGAAAGCATATCGATTCATTGAGCTTTTTGATTTCAGCCGAGAGTTCCTCCACCGTGTGATCGTAGACGGTCTGTTTGAGCCGGTCGCAGGTGCTTTTGAAGCCGTCCAGATTCCCCCAGGTCGTATAATCCTTGACCTGCAGCAGGTAATTGATCCGTTCTTCGATTTTATGGAGCTGTTTTAATTGTTCATTCATAGAAGTATGATTCATCCGGCTGCCGTGGTCTTAGAAAGCGAGCAGGCGATCCAGATTGGTTTTGAGGTAATTCAGGTTGGTGATAATGGGGTTTTCGCCGGCGTCTTTACCGCGGATGATCACCTCATCGATGAACTGGGCCGCCCTGGCTTTAGCATCATCCATGGAGTCACCCCAGACAAGAGCGAGGGCCAGATTGGGGTCGAAGTCGCTGGGGATGATATAGGGGCGGTCAAAGGGGACGTGGGTATAGACTGCCGACCAGTCGTGTTGGGGAAAACTGAATTCGGTGATGGTGCCAATCCAGGGGGCGAATCCGCGCCGGGTGTCTTCGGCGACAATGCGCAACTCGATTGCGGCCCCGCGAAAATCGACATCGGTCTGGCGGTAGCCGATCTTTTCGCCAAGCCCGAGTCTGATCTGCTCGCGCAGGAGGTTCGGTTGCTGGTTCTGCAGGTAGCTGATCCGGGCCGAGATATCGTTTTCGACCTGGATGCGGGTGTTGACCTCGAGAAGATAGGGCTGGCCGGCACGGGTGACGATCCATTCCCAGGTGCCGACATTATCGTAGTTGACGTGGGCCGCCAGCTTGAGCGAGTATTCGACGATCTTGTCGAGGACTTGTTTCTCGTCAAAATCATAGTCGAAGCAGGAGCTGTGAAAACCGGGGGCGGCCTCTACCCGTTTCTGGCGACCAGTCGACTGGATAGTGCAGTTGCGGGTGCCAAAATGTATGCGTTCCCCATGCTTGGAGCAGACCAGTTGGACCTCCAGGTGATTGTAATCACGAAGACACTGCTCAATCAGGACCCCGCCGTCGCCGAATTGGCGTTTGGCGTAATTCTGCAGTTGTCGGTAGACACGGCGGAACTGCTCGATCTCGGTGACCTCTTCAATACCCATGCCACCACCGCCTGCTGCGGCCTTGACCAGGATCGATGGGTTGGCGACACCGTCGGCCTCTTGGGTCTCCAGGAGTCTTCTGGCGATTTCTTCGGCCTCCATCTCGTTGTAGATAGGAGTGTCGGTGCCGGGGATAGTGGGGATACCGAGCTGGTTGGCGATCCGTTTGGTGTTGATCTTGTCGCCGAGATTTTTGATGACCTCCCAGTTCGGACCGATAAAGGTCAGTGCCCGGTCACGGATGGTTGCTCGGCGGGCGAAGCGGTAGTCTTCCGAGAAAAAACCGTATCCGGGGTGGATGGCGGTGCAGCCGGTATGATCGGCCACCGCAAAGATGTCATTGGGTTCGGTGTAACTTGTGATGCGCCAGGCGTTCTGCTCCTGGCCGCTCGTTATATTGCGCTGCACGTGTTCGGAGTCTTTATCGGCGTCGGTATAGACGACGACATAGTCGAGGCCGAGATCCTTGCAGGCATTCATGATCCGGATGGCGATCTCGCCCCGGTTCGCGATGAGAACCTTTCCTTCCAAACTGTTCCTCATGTGGTATAATTAGGAGTCGTAAGGAAATAGTCATTAAGTTGCTTACTATTTCGTTACGGCTCATTATGCCGGTGATGGCATGTCAATAGTACAATTTTTATTGAACGACGGCTTAGCTGGCGGTTGATATGTATGAAAATAGTGTCCTGACCCGGGGGAAAACAGAATGTGATCGGGCTGAGCAGGGAATAAACCGGGCTTACTATAGTCATGCCGGATCAATTAGAAAAGAAAAAAGATACGTTGTCGTGCTCCGGCCTTGCAGGGCGGGCCTTGCAGGAGAAGGCGGCGCTTTTTTCGCTTGCCGGATCGATCAGCATCTCGCGTGCAACTGGAGAAAATGCAGTGCCGGCAGGCCGGCTGTATTGCTTTTTGCCGGCCTGATGATAATTATCTGAGGATTGTCAGGAGAAGATCATCCTCCGCCAAGAACAAAACCGGCCGTGTGAGAAAGAATCACATGGCCTCCAACCACGAAGTATCTACACCTGAAACACGCATGGAAACTGAAAAAATATCTGATCAGCAGGAATTTGCTGAGCGGAAAGGCGTTTTGAAGCGCTTGATGGCCCTCGTTCCCTTCGGTCGCCCTGAAACGACAGAGGATCTTGAACAGGAGATCCAGGATCTGCTTGAAGAAGGAGAAGAACAGGGCTTGATTAGCAGTATGGAAGAGAAGATGATCAATTCCATATTCGACTTCCGGGACACGCTGGCCACTGAGATCATGACACCGGCTGCCGAGGTGGTTGATTTTAATGAATCTTCTTCGCTCTCTGAGCTCGTTGATCTGGTCATTGAAAACGGCTTCACCCGCATCCCGGTCTATCGAGGCAATGCCGATCGGGTCATCGGTATTATCCATGCCAAGGATCTCTTGAGGATCTGCGCAAGGCCCCAGGTGGGACCTGTAACACTTGAGGGCCTTCTGCGGCCGGTCTATTTCATTCCGGAAAACAAGCCGATAGTTGACCTGCTTCGGGAATTCCAGAAACGCAAGGCCCATATGGCCATGGTGACGGACGAGTTTGGGGCGATCCGCGGCCTTATCACTCTTGAGGATATCGTTGAGGAAATCGTTGGTGAGATAGACGATGAGTACGATGACGACCAGGACAAGCTCGAAGCCATTGATGACAATACCATCCTGGTCCACGCCCGGGTTGATCTTGAGAAGGTTGAAGAACATTTTGACCTGAAGCTGCCGGAAGGTCCTTATGTCTCGATCGGTGGTCTGGTCATCCATATCCTCGGGCGTCTCGGACAGGTCGGCGATCTGGTTGAGGTCTGCGGCCTGCGTTTTGCCATCAAGGGTGCCAGTAAGCGCCGAATAAAAATGATTGAGATCAGTCGCCTGCCGCAAGAGGGCTCACTGTAATGGCCTCGATGCTCAAGACTGCTCTCCCTCTCTCTCTGGTATCGGGCCTGCTGCTGGCGCTGTCCTTTCCCGGGGGGCCGGCACTCTGGCCTCTGCTCTTTGTCGCCTTTGTGCCTCTGCTCCTGACTGTACAGAAGGGGACCGGCAGGCAGGCCTTGTGGTGTGGTCTTGCGACCGGATTTGTGCACTTTGTCCTGTTGCTCTATTGGATTATTATTGTCCTTGGGCGTTATGGTGGCCTGCCTTGGTTTATTTCTTTACCAGCCCTTGTGCTCCTGGCCTTCTATATGGCTCTGTACGTCGCTATCTTTGCAGGCGGCGCCCGTTTGCTTCTGCGCTCCAAGGCACCCTTAGCTGCTCTCTGGGCATTGCCGGCGCTCTGGGTGGGGCTGGACTGGCTGCGTGGGGCTCTGTTCAGCGGCTTTCCCTGGATGGATCCCGGTTATGGTCTCTGGCAGCAGCCAATGTTTATCCAGACGGCCGACCTCTTCGGGCATCACGGGATTACCTTTATAATCGTGCTGGTCAATTCCCTGGTGGCCATCTTGGTGAACTGGCAGGGGAGATTTGGCAAAAAAGGGTGGATTTGGCCGACCGCTTCCGTCCTCCTGCTTCTTATTACGGTTGGCGGCTATTCCCTGGAGCGCTGGCAGCAAATCGAAAAGGAGCTTGTTCTAGCAGATCACCTGCCTGTCGGGATAGTCCAGGGCAATATCGATCAGAGTATCAAGTGGTCTCCGGCACAACAGGAGAAGACTGTTGCCGGCTATGTCCAGCAGACTGCCTCGTTCTTTACACCCGCAAAGAACGGTCCGAGGCCGACCCTTGTGGTCTGGCCGGAGACGGCGCTGCCCTTTTATCCCGCCGATAATCCACTCGTCGAAGAGTTACGCGCTTTGAGCGGCCAGTACGATATGGCCCTCCTAACCGGCGCCCCCTGGTATGAGGTTGTTGATCGCACCAATCGCACATTCAAGTATTTCAACAGTGCCCTGCTGTTGGCGCCGACCGGCGAATTTGTCGGCCGTTACGAAAAGAGCCACCTGGTTCCTTTCGGTGAATACGTGCCCTTGAAGCCTTTCCTGCCCTTTCTCGCCCCTCTTGTCGAATCGGTGGGCGATTTTTCTCCGGGCACCGTTGAGCAGCCGCTGGTATGGCAAAAGGCCCGGATTGGGGCGCTGATCTGTTTTGAGAGCATCTTCCCCGATATCGCCCGAAAATGGGTACAGGCGGGGGCGAATGTACTTGTCAATTTGACCAATGATGCCTGGTATGGTAAATCCAGTGCCCCTTACCACAGTCTGGCCATGAGCGTCTTTCGTTCGGTGGAGACCAGGCGGAGTCTGGTGCGGTCGGCCAATACCGGGTTCTCAGGTTTTGTTGACCCCTTGGGCAGAGTGCAGTTGTGTTCCGGGCTTTTTGAGCCCTGGGCCGCATCGGCCGAGGTGGCTCTGCGGGATGAAGTGACCTTCTGGGTCCGCTATGGCTTTCTTTTCGCCCCGTTCTGCCTGGTGGTATCGGCTCTTCTGATCGTGGCGGTGAGGCGCAGGAGCAATACAGATTGATCATCCTTTCGGGGATGGTGATGTATGTTGTTGTAATATATGGTTGTTATCAGTTAATTCTTTTTTGAGTGGGATTCTCTATGTCTTCTTTAGATACCGGCGCTGCTGTTTCGAAACAAAAAATCACTGAAATCAAGGATCGCTTACTGGCCCTGAAGGAGCATCTTTGACGTTGCCCGCAAAAAGGATGAACTGGAGCGTCTGGAACGCCAGACGCTTGCCCCCAACTTCTGGAATGATGCGGCGCTAGCCCAGAGAATAAATAGAGAACATGGGCAGTTACAGGATATCATCAAGACCTGGGAAGGGAAATGGCATGATCTGGAGGAGATTGATCTCCTGCTCGATATGGGTATGGAGGAGAATGACAGCGATACCTTCAACGAGGTCGCGCATCGGCTGAGTGATCTTTATGACACGATAGCCGTGGCCGAAGTCGAGTGCATGTTCGGCGGCGAGCACGACACCTGCAATGCCATCCTCACCATCCATGCCGGGGCCGGGGGGACCGAAGCCCAGGACTGGGTCGGCATTCTCCTGCGCATGTATTTGCGCTGGGCGGAAGATAAGGGCTTCCGGGCCGATATCCTCGACATCTTGCCCGGTGACGAGGCCGGCACCAAGAGTGTTACTATCCTCATTCAGGGGCGCAATGCCTATGGCTATATGCGCTCTGAGTTGGGCATCCATCGGCTGGTGCGGATCTCTCCCTTTGACACCAGCGGTCGCCGGCATACCTCCTTTGCCTCGGTCATGGTGATGCCGGAGCTGGACGATACGGTTGATATCGATGTGGACGAAAAGGATATACGTATTGATACCTTCCGGGCCAGTGGCTCTGGCGGCCAGCACGTCAACAAAACCGACTCGGCGATCCGCATCACCCATATGCCCTCGGGTATCGTCGTTCAATGTCAGAACGAGCGTTCCCAACACCGTAACAAGGATACGGCCATGAAGATGCTGATCTCCCGTCTCTATGAACTGGAGAAGGAGAAGAAGGCCGCAGAGCAGGAAGGGCTCGGCGGGGTCAAAAAGGAGATCGCCTGGGGCAGTCAGATCCGATCCTATATCCTGCAGCCCTATCGGTTGATCAAGGATCACCGTACCGATTATGAGGTGGGCAATGTCGATGCGGTCCTCGACGGCAATCTCGATCCGTTTATCAAGGCCTTCCTGCTCTGGCAGAAATAAGGCGGAAGATTTTTCATAGGTACCAGTCATCAAAGAGAAAAAGATACGATGTGCGAAGTGCGGGGCCTGTACGGTAGTCTGCCCGGTCTATAAGGCCAGCGGTGGTAAGGAACAGTACAGTGCCAGGGGCAAGAATCACCTGGCGGGGGTGGCGGAGTATGAGCAGCCGACCCCGGTCTTCGAGGATATATTCGCCAAATGTCTGCTCTGCGGGGCCTGTACCAAGGCCTGCCCGCGGGGGATCGATGTCAGCCGGGAGGTCATCCGGGCCCGCTCCGGCTTCTCCCGGTTTTACGGCGAGCATGGTTTTGAAAAATTCCTGGCCCGCAAGGTGCTGCATCATCCCGAGATCTTGGGGGCGGTCAGGGTGGCGGGTCGGGCAGCCGCTGGGCTCTTGGCCGGGCGCTTGCCCAAAGAGAGTGGGCTGCGCCTGCGTTTGGCGATGTTTGAGAGTGGCCAGTCGGAAATATCAGAAGCGGTTCCTCTGCCTGTAATCTATTCGGAAGGTTCACGAAAATTCAGCTATTTCCCCGGCTGTTCAGCCGAATATCTCTATCCGGAGATCGTCGATGCTTGTCGGCAGATTTTTGCCCGTTTTTTCTTCGCCTTGGAGATCCCTGAAAACTTAGGTTGCTGTGGTCTTGCCGTGCATGCCGCCGGTGACGGAGAAGGGGCCAGGCGGCTGGCCCGCAAGAATATTGCGGCCCTTGAGGAAAATGAAAATCCCATCCTGATCTCCTGTGGCTCCTGTTTTGCCCATCTCAGCCACTATCGAGAGCTTTTTGCTGAAGAACCGGACTGGCTCGAGCGGGCCGAGAAGGTCTGCGGACGCCTGGTCGAGATGAGCCGGTTTCTCGACGGGCTCCTGAGCTCGGCGGACGGGATGCCCGGGGTACAAAAATCGACCCGGACATTCAGGGTTTTTTACCATGATCCCTGTCATCTGCGAAATAAGCTGGATATCACCCGGGAACCACGCCGGATCCTGCGCAGCCAGGCCGGGGTCGAACTGCTGGAGCTGCCGGACGGCCCCCAGTGTTGTGGCCAGGGCGGGCTCTTTCATATTGGGGCACCGCAATTATCAGCGCTCATCAGAGATGACCTGGCAAAGAAGGTCTTTGCCCTGCGACCCGATATCATCACCAGTACCTGTTCGGGCTGTCTCATGCAGTGGAAGACCGCGGTTTCTGCCGCGGGTATCGAAGTACAGGTCCTGCACCTGGCGGAATTTCTCCAAATGCTGTAGGCCAAATACCGAAAACGGGGAACTGCGCTATGCTGAGCACCGGATACACGTTTTCTCCAGGTCGTTTTTTCGTGCTTACCGTCTGGCTGCTCCTTGGATCCTCCTTGGCTGCCTTGGCTGCCTTGGCTGCCGAACCCTCTTTTACAATTCCCAAGCCTTCTTCCGAACATGAAAATCTGGCCAGGCGTTTGGCCGCGTCTCTCGATCAGCGTGCCAATCTACAAACCGGCCTAAGCCTCAGTTATATGGGTGACGAAAGCATCATTGCCCGTAACGGAGCTCAGATTTACGACACCGGCCTTCGACTCCTGGCGGACAGCAGATTTTCGGCCCAGATCATCCAAACCTTTGCCCGGAACAACGCGGCGGCAGCAAATCCTGAAATGCCGCAGACCCTGGCCAGCCAATTCTCCCCGGCGAATGGGATCTACAGCTGGATCCGTATTGAAGGTTTTGATCAGCCTGGATGGTGGAATAATTGGGAATGGTCCGTGAAGACCGGCGAGAATGCCTGGCTCGGCAAGGGAGCCCTATACTTCTTCCGGGCATCCCATGATCCTCTGGCCCTGAAGTTTGCCAAAGAGAGGGCGGAGTTCATCCTGGCCCTGCAGGATGAGGATGGCGGGATCCGCATCGGCCCCCGCGGTCTGGCCGATGATTTCTGGTGGCAGAGAAAATCAACGGAAAACAATGAAAGTGCCCTCAGTTTTCTTGATGACCTTGCTCGGACCACCGGAGAAAAGCGCTACCAAAAGGCCGCTGACCGGATATATGCCTGGCTGGTCACGATCTATGACCGGGAAAACCATGTATTTCGCCGAGGTGAGGTGGAGAAAGACGGGCAATGGCGAAAAGACGGGGTCGGGGATTTTGCCGCCGATACCACCAGCTGGGTCCCGATCGAGCGCATCCTGCAGGATGCCCATTTTGGCACAGACCGTCGAGAGCGCCTGGCTGAAATCGGCAAAATGATGGCCGCGACCCTGGAGCTCACTGGCGTCATGAGCGGGAACAACCTGGCCGGAATCAGCTATTCCCCACGATCCAAAAAAGCAGGAGTTATCTCGCTGGAATGGTCCTCGCAATATGCCCTGCTCTGTCTCCGGCTTGCCAAGGAATATCACTGGGAAGGGGACATGGCCAAGGCCGGGATATATTACCGACAATATGCCGATTTGGTGCAGCGTCTTCTCGGCTATCTCAAGGAGAAGAGTGGAGAAAGGCTGGCTGCCCATGCCGTCTATGCCGATGGCAGAGTTGCGGCAGGCGAACCTATGTGGGATGAGGTGGCCCTGACTCCCCGTGCTTTCCTCTCGGCGGCCTCGCATCTCTATATCGGCTTTGCCCTGAAAGGGCTTGATCCCCTGCGTCTGGTTGATTAATTCCATTCCCAAATCAAGCGTTAACTTCGTCGGCTACGCTGTGCGGCTCCTCGCCGTACGCACTGTACTGTCTCGTCGCTGCGCGCTTGCCTTCTTGTTTTCATCTTGATTTATAAATGGAATCAGTGATGTCCGGTTAAGGACTTGCATGTGAACTTTGGATTGAATCGTCGACTTGTCGATCATCCACAAATGCCTGGGAAGCAACACGG
>JAUYSF010000025.1 GCA_030696435.1 Desulfoprunum sp.
CTGTCGGATTATGCCCTTTTTCCCCATCTCTGCGTTATTTTCGAAAATCAATGCTCGCAATATCAACTATATGGCTGCGCTTAATTTTCGAAAATGCCTTGATCTGAGAAAAAATTTCTATAATCCGACAGACTCCTAGAATCAGCAAAAAACACTCCGCCGCTGAGCGCGTGTGGAATTCTCTTGAAAGTCTGGTATGCTGGAGCTGTTATGGCATTTTAAAGCAAATCAATGAAGTAAAGGAGAACGTTCTTGTCATCTTCACCCATTCGCATGATCTATTTTGCGACCATCGTTACCATCTGTTCGCTCTATGCTGCACAGCCTATCCAGCCGGTATTTAAAGAAGAATTTGGACTCACCAGTCTTCAGGCCATCCTCTTCACCACCCTGATGATGGCCCCATTGGGTATTGCCCCGCTGTTCTACGGATTTCTTCTGGAATCGTTTTCGGCCAAGATCCTCGTACGCTGGGCCCTGGCCATTCTCGGCATCCTGGAGCTCTTTTTTGCCCTGACCGACAATTACCTCACCCTGCTTCTCCTGCGGGCCACCCAGGGCCTGATTATCCCCGCCATCCTCACCTCGCTCATGAGTTACATCTCATTTACTTCGACGAGAGAAAACGTGAAGCATTCCATCGCCCTCTATATCTGTGCCACCATTATGGGAGGCTTTCTTGGCCGTTTTTTCTCAGGTCTGTCGACGGAACTCTTCGGTTGGCGGGCTTTTTTCTTTCTCCTCGGCTTTCTCCTGCTGATTGCCAGCCTGCTCCTGAATTCTCTCGAACGCGACGCCCGTATGACCTATACCCGGCCCCGTTTTTCCGAGATAGCAGGACTCTTGCGCCAGAAGGAATTTCTCTGGCTCTATCTAGCCATCTTCTGCCTCTTCTTTGTCTTCTCCGCCCTGATGAATATCCTGCCCTTTGAATTGCGCAAGATGGGCCCGGTTCTTGGCGAGGCCGGTATCGGTCTGCTCTATCTGGGCTACAGCATGGGGGTCTTGGTCTCGGTCAATACCCGGCCGATCATCCGGTTTTTCGGCAGCGAAACGGCGGCCATATCGGCGGGGATTGTCATATTCTTTGTTGGTACAGTGATCTTCATGGTGGAGAAGTACAGTGTCATGTTCATCGGCATGTTTGTCTTCTGCACCGGACTGTTCATGGCCCATTCCCTGCTGTCGGGCTTTGTCAATAAGCTGGCCAGGGAAAATAAAGCCATCGCCAACGGGGTCTACATCTCCTTTTATTATACCGGCGGCACCATCGGCTCATTTCTGCCCGGCGCGGTCTTTGAGCGCTACGGCTGGCAGATGTTTCTCACCAGCCTTCTGGGCATGCTCGTCCTTGCCCTGTTTTTCACCGGGAAGCTCAAACACGCCATTGGAAAACTTCCCCGGGAGGAGGACTGAGAGACACGTACTGTTGCTTGAGCGGGCCGAGTCTTCGATGACGAGCATCTTCTGCCATTTGCCCTTGCGGTAACGACCGGCCGAGAGCAGGAAGAGCACAAAGACAAAGAGCAGAACGCAGAGCCAGGCTGTATGGATACCCATCCCGAAAGAGGCTATGCCCCAACCTACCGGCAGGATGAGACAGGCGAGCGAGGCAATGCCCACACAGAGCATGAGAAAGCGGGTGTCTCCCGCGCCTTTGAGGGCGCCGCTGAAGACCATGTACAGGGCGTCAAAGAATAGATAGGCCGAGACGATGCGCAGGATATCCACCGCATTTCCCAGGACCTGTGCCGACACGGCCGGGTCCTGGTCTGCCGCAATAAACGGCAGGAGAACCGTCTCCGGACAGAAGATGAAGAACAGATCGATGATGCCGATATAGATCAGGAGCATATGGATGCCGCTCCAGACGGCCTGACGGGCCTGATCCGGCCTCCTGCGCCCCAGGGCCTGGCCGACGAGGATGCCGATGCCTTGGGAGACGCCCATGGACGGCATGAAGGCCAGGGCGTTGATCGACAGGACGATATTGGTGGCTGCAAGCTCAACGGTGCCGATCCGGCCAACCAGCAGGATAAAGACGGTGAAGGCCAGGATGTCGATGCTGAACTGCAGGGAACCGGGGATGCCGAAGCGCATCAGGCGCAGGAAGATCTCCCGGTCAAAGCTCCGGCTGCTGAAGACCGCGAAGCAGCGGTCATGTTCGCGGGTGAAGATGAGGACGATCAGGAGCAGCAGGCTGATGGCCCAGGAGGCAACTGTTGCTATTGCTGCCCCGGCGATGCCCATCTCCGGCATACCCCAGCGCCCGAAGATCAGGGCGTAATCGAGAGGGATGTTGATGAGCATGCCGATAAGGGAGATGACCATCACCGGTCGGGTCAGCCCCCGGCCGGTGAAAAAGGTCGAGAGGGTGGCGACCGCTACGTGCAGTATGGCCCCCCGGCAGAGGATGGTGAAATAGATCTCTTCCAGGACCTGTACCTCCGGGCTGTGTCCTGCAAGCCGGAACAGAGGACCCGCAGCCCAGGCTGAGAGCGCCCAGAAGATCAGGCCGGAGAAGAGCGAAAAGTAGATGCCCTGCCAGAGCACCCGGCCGATTCGTTCATGGGCGCCGCTGCCGCTGTACTGGGCGATGAAGACCCCGGCGTAGCCGCCCACTCCGCCGAAGAAGGCCATGAAGAGAAAGGCCGCAATACCGGCAGGGGTTGCGGCGGAAATGGCCTCCAGGCTGTAGTTGGCGAGAAAGGCCCGGTCGGTGAACTCCATCACGGTGGTGGCCGATATGCCCATGACCAGGGGCAGGCAGACCCGGATGATCTCGCGATAGCGGTTGTGTTGTCGCCAACGGGCGAGCCAGGTGGACATCGTGTGTTCTCGGGTGGCAAGGGGTAGTGGGTTATCTCGCGGGGGGCGCGGGGTTGGGATGGATTGGAATGACTATTACCCCAAGAAACAGCTCTTGTGTAGTCTTTATTTCCCCAGCTGCTACAGGGCTGTGGCTCGGAAGGTGCAGACATCAAAACATGCTGGTTTGAAAGGAAAATGACATGATATGAAGAAACAGTTTCAAATTACCCTCTCTTCCTTTGGTTTCAAGTATGGCCTTCCCGCTGAGGCTACTCTTGTCTGGGACGTCCGTTTTCTGGCCAATCCCTATTGGGTGGAAGAGATGCGGCCAAGGACCGGTCTTGACGGCGAGGTCGCAGCCTATGTCCTCCAAAGCCCGGCGGCAATTGAGTTCTTCCGGCTGATCAAGCCCCTTCTGGCTTTTGTTGTGCAAGAAAATATTTCCGCCGGCAAGACGGAGATGTGGCTGGCTGTCGGTTGTACCGGCGGGCAGCACCGGTCGGTGGCGGTGGTAGAGTCCTTGCGGCCGCTATTTGCCTCGGAAGAGATCGATATCTCGGTTCTGCACCGTGATATCAAAAGGAGCAGCGCTGCCTGATGATTTTTCAAGCAGCCAGTGCAATGGAACTCCAGCGCACGACCTGGTTCCGGCCGTTCTGTTTGGCTACATAGAGGGCCTGATCCGCTCGTTCGACCAGGATTTCCAGGGGCTCTCCATGACGATACTGGGCAACCCCGATGGAGATCGTGACGGGAAAGAGGATGGTTGGGTTGATTCCTTCCTGCAGGGAGAGGCGTATCCGCTCGGCAAAGCTCGCCGCTTCAAGTTCATCGGTATTTGGCAGGAGAATAACGAATTCCTCCCCGCCCCAGCGGGCCGCAGTGTCATAGGGCCGGCAACAGGAATGCAGGTGGGAGGCGGTCGCCTTGAGCACCTCATCACCGACGTGGTGACCGTGACTGTCGTTGACCCGTTTGAAGTGATCGAGATCGAGGAAGATCAGTGAGAGGCTGGCCTCTTTTCGGCTGATACGGGCCAGTTCATCGGCGAAGGCATGGGCGAAATCGCGCCGGTTGCTGAGTCCGGTCAGAGGATCTCGGATCGACAGGATCTGCAGTTCCTCAATGAGTCGAGCCACCTGTCGGTCTTTTTCCTTTCTGACGCTACCGAGAATGCCGAACAGGGTGCCGAAGAGCAAAGGATGAAGCAGAAAAAACCATTGGAGGGGCGTGGCGAAAACAGATGCCAGAGGGGTATCGTTGCCCGTGGTGCTGAGAAAGAGATAGTGCAGGCTGATAGTTACAACGGGAATAGGCAGACCCCAGAAAATGCCGAACCAGATATAAACATTTTTGATGGCATTGTAGCTGAATGGCTGGGCGGCAGCGGTACAGAACTCCTTGACCTGTGTTTGGAGAGAATTTGACATATCTCTGATCCTGATCCCATGTCTGCCTGATACCGTGCCCATCCCGTGTCCAGCCACTCTCGGCACGGCGCGTAGCCTTTGCGGGAGACGAGTTGCAACACCCTCTGCCGTTGCAGAATGATAGCAATTTTGATGGCGTCGTAAAAAGCCCGATCTCCTTCGTTGTAGGTTTTTGGCAGGCTCTCGACATACTCTATGTATTGTCGAGAACCTGCCAAAAGACACTACGCCTTGGATATCGAACTTTTTATCTAGCCATCTATGATCGTGGCGGCTTTTTACGAGTTTATCAA
>JAUYSF010000035.1 GCA_030696435.1 Desulfoprunum sp.
CAAAAGTTTTTTCCTGGCCGTTTTTTGCAGGTTCTGGAGAAAAATGCCACTATTAAATCATTGATGATTCCGGCAAACAGTGCCATATTGTGAGGTCTGATCTCCAGAGACTGCACCGTGCAGGCCCGGACGGATCAAGAAAACCCAAACACTGCTGCATTTTCAAGGAGTACGATACATAATGAGTAAACAGATGATTATCTCTGTGATGTCTAAAGACCGGCCGGGGATTATCGCCGAAATAACAGGGGCCGTATACGCCCTCAAGGGTGACCTTGCCGACCTCAATCAATCGATCCTCTGCGGCTATCTGACCATGATTCTCATCGCGTCCTTTACAGAGGATATCACCCGCGAAGATGTCCTGGCCGAGATCTCTCATATCCAATCAGGGGAAAAATTCGAGGTGCTGATCAAAGAAATGGATATCCCCGTTGCCGTCTCGAATATCCCTCCGCCGGCAGACACCTACATCCTGACCGCCCAGGGCCGGAACAGGAGCGGTCTGGTGCACAGCATCAGCCAGTTCTGTTTCAGTCATGGCATCAACATCCTCGATCTGGCCACGACCCTGACCGATGACCAATATGCCATGGTCCTGCAGCTCGATATGCGCAATATCGCTTCAATGGAGACAGTGCTGTCTGATCTCGATATTTTTTCCCGCGACAGCGGACTGAAATTGGTGATTCAGCATAATGACATCTTTCGAGTCACCCACGAGATTGCCCTGCACTGAAAAGAGAGACCTTTTCCATTCCCCCCAGGCCGGCGCAACCGGCCAAGAGAGAGACGTAAATGCTACGATCAGATCAGATTCTTGCAACCGTTGAGATGATTCAGAAAGAAAATCTCGATGTGCGTACCGTTACTATGGGCATCAATATTCTTGATTGCCGTGGCGGAGATGTCCAGACCACCTGCGAGCGGATTGAAAAACGGATACTCGATCTTGCCGGCAATTTTGTCCCAACTTGCAATGCTGTCAGTAAAAAATATGGTATCCCGGTGGTCAACAAACGCATATCGGTCACCCCCATCGCCTTTGTCGGCGCCGGTTTTGACCGGCATGGTTTTGTCGAGCTGGCCAAGTGCCTTGATCGCGCCGCCACTGCTGTGGGAGTCGATATTCTCGGCGGCTTTTCGGCTCAGGTCGAAAAGGGCATGACCGCAACCGACAGAGAATACATCGCCTCAATCCCCGAGGCCCTGGCCCAGACCGAGAAGATCTGCGCTTCGATCAACATCGCCAGCAGCCAGAAAGGCATCAATATGGACGCCCTGGCGATGATCGGCAGGACAATCAAAGAACTTGCCGAGAAAACCCGCGACCAAGGGGGCTTCGGGGCCGCCAAATTTGTAGTCTTCTGCAATCAGCCGGGTGACAACCCGTTCATGGCCGGTGCCATTCACGGCCTGGAAGAAGCCGACGCCGTACTCAATGTCGGGGTCAGCGGCCCAGGAGTTATCGCCCGGGCACTTGAACGTCTTATTGCCCACCACAAGGGCAGAGAACCCCTACGCCTGGATGAACTCGCCGAAGAAATCAAACAGACCACCTTCCGGGTCACCCGCTGCGGCGAGCTTATTGGCCGACAGGTTTCAAAGGCCCTGGGTGTCGAATTCGGCGTCGTTGATCTCTCTCTGGCGCCCACTCCCACCATCGGCGATAGCGTCGGTGAGATCTTCAAAATCCTTGGGGTTGATGCCATCGGCGCTCCGGGTTCTACCGCCATCCTCGCCCTGCTCAACGATGCCGTAAAAAAAGGGGGTATCTTTGCCAGCAAGACCGTGGGCGGCCTGAGTGGCGCCTTCATTCCGGTGATGGAGGATGCCCTCCTCGCTGAGGCGGTGGGCGAAGGTGCGCTCTGCCTGGAAAAACTCGAAGCCATGACGTGTGTTTGTTCCGTCGGCCTGGACATGGTCCCCATCCCCGGTTCAGTGGATGCCGATACCATCTCTGCCATCATTGCCGATGAAATGGCCCTGGGGATGATCAACAACAAGACAACGGCCGCCCGCCTTATCCCGGTACCGGGAAAAGAGGCCGGAGATTATGTCAGTTTCGGCGGCCTTTTCGGTGCTAGTCCGATCATGGAGGTCAGAAACGCCGGCAAGTCAAGCCGGTTCATGGCCTGGGGTGGCCGGATACCGGCCCCAATTCACAGCTTTAAAAACTGATTTTCTCTTAAACATTAAATAACATTATACAAAACAGATTATGACACAGAAAATTCAAATGACCACCCCGCTCGTCGAGCTTGACGGGGACGAAATGACCCGGGTGCTTTGGCCCATCGTCAAAGAAAAGCTCATCCTGCCCTTTGTCGAGCTGAAGAGCGAATATTATGATTTGGGCATAGAGGAACGAGACCGGACCGATGATCAAGTCACCCTTGATGCCGCCCGAGCCATCATGAAATACGGGGTTGGGGTGAAGAATGCGACCATTACCCCCAACGCCGAGCGAGTCAAGGAATACGGCCTAAAAAAACAGTGGAAATCTCCGAACGGCACAATCAGGGCCATGCTGGACGGCACGGTCTTTCGCAAACCGATTATGGTTAAAAACGTCAAACCCGCAGTTCGTAGCTGGGAAAAACCGATCGTGGTCGGCCGCCATGCCTATGGCGATGTCTATAAAAATGCCGAGATCTTCGCTGAAAAGGGTGGAAAACTCGAGATCGTAGTCACCGACAAAGACGGCAACGTCCAGCGTGAAACCATCATGGAGGTGGACGGACCGGCCATCGTCCAAGGTGTGCATAATACAGTGGCCTCGATCGAGAGCTTCGCCAGGGCCTGTTTTGAATATGCCCTCGATCAGAAAATAGATTGCTGGTTCGCCACCAAGGATACCATCTCCAAGATCTACGACCAGCGCTTCAAAAATGTCTTTGAAGCCATCTTT
>JAUYSF010000156.1 GCA_030696435.1 Desulfoprunum sp.
TCCTTATCAATATCATCAAGCGCCACCCAATAGTTGGCACCTAGGCCGATACGATGCTCGCCCGCCCAGGCGTTGCCGGAAGAGACAACCAAGCCCGCAGTCAGTATAATCAACATCAGTTTTTTCATATTATCTCTCTCCTTGTTCAAGATCTACAGGATTACAGCAAAATTAACCGAGATACACCTACTTTTCACCAATAAAGCCAACGGCAGACTCGCCCTCCTCAAACGATTTATCTGAAGATTGAGCGGCAATGCAGGTGCAGGTGCAGTTTTGATTCACACCCAATTGACCACACGTAAAGCTTCAACCCGCTCAAACTCACGAATATTACTAGAAACCAGTGTCAAACCTTCGCTTCGTGCATGTCCTGCAATATGCAGGTCATTATCACCGATGGGGGTACCTTTTCGCTCGAGATCCGCCCTGATTTGACCATAATGAGAAGCTGCTTTAGTCCCGTATGGCAATACTTCCAGCCTGGAAATAAAGTCTTCAACCTGTAATAAATTGTGATCCGGCATCGAGCTTTTTTCAACACCATGTAGCAGTTCAGCTACAGTTATTGAGCTCATACACATCTGCCCTGCGTGACGGTTAAATACTTCTAAAAGTTCAACTGGCCGGCGTTTTATTACATAAATAACGATATTTGTATCCAGCATGTATTTCAACATCAAAAAGTTTCCCTCTCCGATTGATCCTGAGACGCACGCTCAGTCATAAAATCATCGCTGACACTCTCTTTGGTCAGAAAGAAACTATCCCAGGTATTACTGGCCGGAGAGAGAATGCGGTCTAAACCAACAACACGTACAACGACTTTCTTGACACCTTCAGGGAAACGAGTTTCGACAGGGAGCCTTACTGCTTGCGTTCGATTGTTTTCAAATACTGATCCTAATGCCATAATCTACCTCCTTTTTTGAACTATATACATACACTATACAGCAGCATATTTTATATAGCAAATGTATATAGCCATTAAGGCCGGATTTTGACATCTGCCGGCCTGAAATCAAGAATTGTTTTGATTTTCCCTCATCCAGCCAACCGGGGCGAAGAAAGAACAATAATCCTATACATCAGAAAAGACACACCATACCTTCCGGGCCATTTCTGCATGAACAAGGTCTCGGGCTGAAATCTTTGGCGGTGGCGTGAATGCGTTCTCGCGCTACGAAAACGGTAAAACCAAGCCGCCTTTGGCTTTGGTGAAGCTTCTCAAGATTCTAGACCATCACCCTGATTTACTTGACGAAGTCAGGGCGGCATAAGCTCAAGTGGTCAGGTCTCAACTCTTGACATATCGAATTTGAACGGTTTGCCTCAGGGTGCATTGACACAGAGCAAGATGTCTCCTCCAAAAGGTTGTAGTGTCAGGTTGAACTCTATTACCTTTGGCGGAAAGTGCCTATGAATAATCTCTATCCTGACGTTAACGCAACCCTTTCTGACACAGGTTAGGGCATACTCCACTATGACATATTTACTTGACGCACAAAGTGTTAATCGTTATGATTAACTTTGAATCACGCCTCATCAAAAAGGTCAAGCCGAAAAACTTCTTCCGCTTGACAGCCAACTGGTAGGCCGAACTGCGGCAGCATGGGTTCCGCTGATTGAGGAACCCGTCGAAGCGTTTTCTACCTGAAGATAATGAAGAGGCTCCACCACTGACGGTGACGCAGCATCGACAGCACCAATAGCAAGGAGAATAACCATGGCACAAACTGAAACCCGTGTATTAACCGCCCACGTGCCTATCTCGCTAGCTGAGAAAGTAGACCAGATAGCGGCGCGACTTGAGCGTTCACGCGGCTGGATTATGAAGCAGGCCTTGTCGACCTGGGTTGAACAGGAAGAAGATCGCACCCGGTTGACCCGAGAGGCTCTAGCCGATGTTGATGCAGGCCATGTGATTGACCATCAAGCCGTTCAAGCGTGGGCTGATAACCTTGGCGGCGACGAACCGTTGTCAGTGCCGCGCTAATGGAATTGAAGTGGGCAAACAAGGGCCTGTCCGATCTGGCTCGGTTATACGAATTCCTGGCTCCAGTAAACAAGGGGGCTGCCGCCCGTACCGTGCAATTGCTCATCAAGACTCCCGAACAGTTACTGGCCAATCCACGCATCGGCGAGAAACTGTTCGAGTTCGAGCCGAGAGAAGTTCGGCGAATACTCGTGGGCCAGTATGAAATGCGTTATGAGATTCAGAACGAAACTATCTACGTGCTACGCCTGTGGCATACGCGGAAAGAAAGGTAATGCAAATGGCTGGATTTGCTCAGATTTTATTCAAAACCAAGGAACCCCAATCCCCACAAATGATATCTGGATTGCAGCAACTGCATTTCAGCATGGCCTGCAACTCTATACGATGGATCAACATTTCTCTCATGTAGAAGGTCTTCTCTTGAGGTAACCTTGAAAAACACCTCGATGCCCTTGCTATTCTTTTTACATTTGCTTTAGACTAGCACATGGAAGTCTTGCATCAAATTTCAAGCAGACAGCAAGGTGCGAAAATGTCACTTAAAAATGCTCTCAGGCAGCGCCGCGGTGAAATTATCAGGATTGCCGATCAATACGGTGTTCACAACATTCGTATTTTCGGCTCAGTTGGCAATGAAACAGAAAGGCCGGACAGTGATGTTGATTTTCTGGTCGATCTTGAAAAAGGCAGAAGCTTACTGGATCTTGGAGGAATGGTCTTTGACCTCCAACAATTATTAGGAAGAAATGTTGATATTGTCACCGAGAAAGGGCTTCATTGGTACATAAAAGAGACAATATTGAATGAAGCCGAACCCTTATGAAAAGCGACATTCTGTATACAATCCATATTTGTGAATGCCTTGACCGGATCCAATCGTATGCTGCCGGGATTGATCAAAATCAGTTTTTGGCTTCATCGCTGATACAGGATGCAGTCTTGAGAAATCTTCAGGTTTTGGCAGAATCTTCTCAGCGGCTTTCTGACGATTTCAAAACCCAGCATCCAGAAATAGAATGGTATAAAATTTCCGGCCTTCGCAACATTCTGACTCATGACTATCTCGGAATAGATATTGAAACTGTCTGGGTTATTATCAGTGAAGAACTCTCAAAATTGAAAAGGGCCGTAAAGGATTAATCCTGCCCACCTCTCTCTACTCTTTGCCAGCGGCAGACAGGCAGCATGACTTTTTGCTTGTTCCCAAGCATCAATAATTCTTTTCGCGTCACCTTTCGATTAATAACCAAGAAAATGTGGCAATACCAATCTGACCATTACAGGCTGCAACGCCTTGCCCTGCTGCCGACGGCCGACTCTCTGCCGATCAGTGAGCTACACTCTGCCTTGCTGAGATTATCGGAAGCTGAGCAGCGACAACTGCTGGCCCTGATACTCAACCAGGGGCTGCAATTCTTCTGGCTTGAGGCCCTGCGCGAACTACCCGATCTGTCATTTGCTGCGGCATGGCGGGAACAGCTCAAAGAGCAGTGTTTCAGAAACACCACCCGCTATCTAGCTCAAAAAAAAGCGCTCATCGAACTGGACAGGCTGTTTGAAGAAGAACAGATTCCTTATGCGGTTTTCAAAGGGGCGCATATCAGAGAGGTTGTATACCCCAATCCGGCCTACCGTCCCTCGGTTGATATAGACCTTCTGGTATCTCCCGACGAGAAGATCAGAGCGGTGCATTCCCTCTGTGCAAACGGGTATACCCTGTTTCCCGATCCGGCCAACGTCAGTCATGAGGTGGGTCTGGCCAAAGACAATGTCCATCTTGACCTGCACTGGCATATCATGCGGCCCGGCAGGACCCGAATTGAGTTGACTGCTCTTTTTCTGCAATCGCGGCAACGGTGCGGTTTTTTCTGGGGGCTGGACAATGACATGACACTCCTTGTCCTGCTCGCCCACCCGGTCTTCACTAAATACTCAACGGCGCCGCAGTCATCGATTGTCAGACTTGCAGATCTCCGAAAGTGGCTTGAAAGACGGGAAATAGATTGGCAAAGGCTTTTGCATCTCCTGGAAGATTCCGGTCTAAAGACGGCGGCCTGGATTACCGCGACCATCCTTACCGATCTTACGGGATATCGTCTGCCTGCATTTGTTTACGAGGCGATCAGCCCAACACATCCTAAAAGATATTTGTTAAAAAAATGGTTGGATCTGAATCTGTCGTCAAAATTCGCCGATTATCCCATCATACCGAAATATATCTTCACTCTTCTGGCGCATGACAGATGGAGAGATATGATCAATTTTATCAAGATCTATAGAGAAGAACAGAAAAAAGCGGGAGAAATACTTGGAGAAATCCGACAGGCTTCAACGGTGGTTGCTGATTCATCAAGAATCAAATTGATCTAACCTCACTTCACCACCCACTGCCCTATCTTGCGCAATGGTTTCAGCCACAATGTCCAGGGAAAGGGCTTCAATCCATTTACAGCCCATGCCTTGCGATCCATTCTGTTTGCCGTCAGCCTGTTTCGCCATGAGGCATTGCTGATGCCACCGGTCCGCATCTTCACCAACACCTCGGGAATATAGGCGGCCTTGATTTCGTGCTTTACCAAGAAACGTAGCATCAATTCGTAATCGGCTGCCGAACCAAGATCCAGATTGAACAAGCCGAATTGTTCATACACAGACCTGCGCACAAAAAATGTCGGGTGCGGGGGCATCCAGCCCCAATAGAATTGTCGTAAGGCAAAGCCGCCTGATCGCCAATAGCGCACAACTTTTGCGGTATCAGCAGTGTCGACATAAACCAGATCGCCGAAACAGGCATCAATGGCGGGATCTTCGAACACCTCAGCCACCTTTGTCAGAACATCCGATGAGGCATAAAAGTCATCGGCGTTGAGTATCCCGACTATATCCCCGTGGGCCAGACGGATGCCCTTATTCATTGCATCGTAGACTCCCTGATCAGGCTCGGAAATAAGTAGTGAAACATGCCGATAGCTATGAGTCAGAGCAAGGGTTTCATCTTTTGAGCCCCCATCGATGAGGATATGTTCAATATTGCCAAAAGATTGCGCCACCACCGAGGTGAGGCAATCAGCCAGGGTAGCTGAGGCATTGAATGTGGCGGTAATGATCGATATTTTCAGCATATAATCAATGCAACTACTCCTTTGTCGGCTCAAACAAAACGCCTTTGATAAATAGATTCCTTGCCCCGCCTTTTGCTGAATTCTGATAGGTAATCATGAAATCCTGGACTCCAAATTCGGCAGGAATATCAACATTGAATGTATACTCATTGTATTCGCCCTTTTGGGAAATGATCTCTGCACTGCCAATGTATTTCGGGCCGACGTACACCTTCATGATCGGCCAGATATTCTCAGCAGCAATACCTGCAGCCTTTACTTTCACCGTATATTTTCCCGCCTCGGCAAAATTGAGGGCCTGATAGAGGGTTCCCTGCGCCCAGAAGACCCAGCACGGGGCCCCTTTCAAGATGATACGTTCGGAAAAATTCCCCCAGGGCCCCTGATCGGGTTGAATTCCCTTGGTCAGATCAAGGACGAGGACCCGCTGGCCAACAACGGGATACCCCACGATGCTATCCAGCGCAACGCCTTTAAGTT
>JAUYSF010000367.1 GCA_030696435.1 Desulfoprunum sp.
CGACACCACAGGTTGGAATATTGCCCAGGTTCTGACCGGTGAGGTTTTCCGCCAGATCGGTTATGGCATAGTTGTGGCCAACCAGAAAAAGAACCCCGACATCGACCGGGGCTTGGGCGATAGCCTGCAGCAAATCAGCCACTCCGGCTTCATAGATGGCCTCGGAAAAGACAATTTCCGCTGTTGGGTAATGCACCGCCTCGGCAATGTACTGGGCGGTTTTCCTGGTTCTTTTTGCTGGACTTGCCAAGATCAGTTGAGGACAGATACCGTACCCTGCCAGTCTTTTGCCCATAAATGGCGCATCAAGTTTGCCTCTGCTGTTCAAAGGCCTGTCGAAATCCCTGAGCCCGGGCGCTGCCCAGCTTGATTTGGCATGACGTATGAGATAGAGCCTTCTCACAGCGTTTTGCTCCTTTTCCATATTTCCTGCCAGAGCCTGGTGTATTCCTGGGCGGCGGGAGACTGTTTGATCACCGCGCCGACCGGCAGACGGGAGATACCCATTTTTTCGATCTCGGCCAGGAAGGGAATTGCTGATTTCAGGAAAAGTGGATATTTACGGTATTTTTCCATGACCGTGGTATGCATCGATTTTCGCCGTTCCACCATGGAAAAAAAGGCCAGTATCTTTCCTTTATCGGCCTCAAGCTTACCGAAAAGCTTCAGCAGTTGTTCAAGGGCGATAAGCGAGAGGGTGGTGGGGATGACCGGACAGACCAGGACATCCGAGGCCTCGATAATGTTCTCCGACAGCAGGGTGAGATTGGGAGGGCAGTCGAGAATCAGGATCTCATAGTCCTCGTCAAGCGGTTTCAAGAGTTTGGCAAGTGCCATCCGCCGCTCTTTTTCGCCCAGACTGTTCAGAGCCAGATCGAGATTGCGGAAGGAAAAATGGGCCGGCAGAAGATCGAGATTTATAAAATCTGTCCCCCGGATATACTTGACGAAATCCCCGGCGAGAAGTTTCTGGCTGTTGAACTTCTTTTTGGCTCGGATACGAAAATAATATGAGGCGGCCCCCTGGGAATCCATATCACAAAGCAGGACCCGTTTGCCGGATGCGGCCGCCGTATAGGCCAGATTCACAGCCGTAGCGGTCTTGCCCACTCCACCCTTGCTGCTATAGATGGCGACGGTCTTCATGTTGACGGCAGCTCCTTTTCCCCCGACAGACCGTGCATGGCATCGCCGACAATGGTCTGCACCAGGGACTGATTGTCCTTGCCGGCAAACTGCAGGAAGGTCTCATTGAATTCTCCCCGAACCAGCTGCTGCCGATCGGCAAGGTGGGTGATGAGGCCGCCAAGGGCCGCTGCCACACTGAGCATCTGCTCGAGATTGTCTGTTTTCACAGGACTCTGATAGGAGCCCAGCATTGTCTGCTGCACAGACAGATCATTGAAATCACCAAGATTATTTTGTAGCCGCTTGAGATGTTTCACCAACAGATCGACCTCGGCGACCGAAAAAAGAGACCGAAAAAATTCGAGCAGATACCGCAGCTTTTTGGCCTCGATCCGCAAGGCATGCAGCGTACTGTCAGGGCTCTGGGGCCCACAGGCGGCACCTGTTTCGAGGATTTTCTTATATCTCTTCTTCAGCACCTTGGCAGCAAAGCCTCGGCATAAACTCTGCCCCTTTAACTTCTGCATCTCCGGTAGCCGGCCCTGCAGAAAGTCCTGCCAGTCTTTGAACAATTTTACAGCCCGCAACGATTTAAGACGCCTTCTCATCAGTTTAAACTCTTTTTTGCGCAGCTCCCGCAGGCCCTGAAAATAACTGGCCAGGCCAGGATGCAGACGGCCGGGCAGCATGGCCTGAAAGTCGTCCGTCTTGAGCAGATAGACGTCACAATCGCGGACATTGCCGGTTGCTTGGGTAATCCACTTGAATTCTTTACGAAAATGATCGGCCTGCTGGGCGGGCAGGATCTTGTAACACAGTGACAGCAGTGATCGGGTCCGACGCAGGGCTATGCGAAAATCATGAAGAAACTCCGAATCGATATCATCGATTACGCCCGGCAGATGCATCTGAGTGTCTCCCAGCAGCGCCAGGCCGACTTCCTGCAGCCCCTCGTAGACGGTTATATCCGGTTCCAGGGATACCGCGAATTTGGCTCCCATCTTCTCAGGCGAGATTCCTGCGCTGTCAAGAATTGGTGCGAGAAAGTTTTTGTCCGCTGAGGCCTGCAGCCCTCCGTTTTGTTTGACAATCTGAGTAACGGCCTGAAAAGGTCTACTATAGCCTCGGACGCCATAGAGTTGCAGGGAAGAAAAGTCTACCGGTTCTTTTCCGCTGAACATTGCAGTCATCAGATCCTGTCGGAGCCTGAGGACAATCTTCTCATCTGCATTGAGGAGATGATAGTGCCGCCGGTTCAATCGCAGTTGCAATTGCGGACACAGGGCCCGGATATCGGCCACGGTTTTCAGTTCGTCCCGCAACTGCCCCTCCGGAAAATCCCGCCATAAGGGCCGCAGTTTTGCTGGGCCCCTGCCCTCACTGAGAATTTCGCCGGCGGCGGAGTACAATCGATAGCTCCGTTTCGAGCGGGCAAGGGATCTCCCGCTCGTGTAAAGCCGCCAGTCAAAGGTATCAAGATATTCTTCCTCAAGTTGGACGTTCTCTGCCTCCAGAAGGACATAGCCGCTTCCGATCTGAGCGGCCAGATCATGCACAGTAAAGTCTGCGGAAAGGCTAAAGGCAGCTGAGGGAGACTGATGAATCATATCCGGAAGGGATCAGGTGCGGTAATTCGCATTTATTTTGACGTAGTCCATCGAAAAATCACAGGTGTAGATCTCTTCACAGCCCGCACCGTCCTTCAGATCGATACAGACTGCAAAATTCTTTTGTTTGAGCACCCGGGTGGCAGCAGCCTCTATCTCTTTGCCAAGACTCAGGCCGTTCTTGACGATAAGGACATCGCCAAAGGCAATATCGACACGCTCAGGATTAAAGCGCACCCCGGAGCGGCCCATGGCTGCAATAATCCGGCCCCAGTTGGCATCTTCACCAAAGAAGGCGGTCTTGACCAGGGCGGAGTTGGCAACGGTCCTGGCCAATTGCTCCGCATCTTTATTTTCCTTGGCCCCGCAGACCCTGATGGTAATGGTCTTGGTGGCTCCCTCGCCATCAGTGACAATCTTGAGGGCGAGTTCTTTGAGCAGTTCTTCCAGGGCATCCTGAAAATGTTGTTTATCTTCCCGCGACTCCTCATCGATCCAGGGATTGCCCGCCCGGCCGTTGGCCATAACCAGGACCATATCGTTGGTGCTGGTATCGCCATCGATCGTGATCCGGTTGAAGGTTCTCTCAACGCTGTTGAAGAGGGAGGAATGCAGTTCGGTAAAGCTGATCTGGGCATCGGTGATGACAAAGGCCAGCATCGTTGCCATGTTTGGCATGATCATACCGGCCCCTTTGGCCATCCCGGCAATCTGCACCTCTTTGCCTCCCAGGACAATCGTCCGATAGGCAGTCTTGGAGACCGTATCGGTGGTCATAATCGCCTGGGCAACCTGCTCAAAATTCTCAGCAGAGAGTCCTGCAACCAGTTTTTCCAGGCCTTTCTCAATGGCCGCGATGTTGAGCTGCTCGCCGATAACCCCCGTCGAGGAGAGCTGAACCATCACATCCGGAATATTCAAGGCCTCGGCAATCAGGGCGCTGCTCTTTCTGGCATTGTCCATGCCCTTCTCGCCGGTGCAGGCATTGGCGCAGCCGCTGTTGACGAGTATTGCCTGGGCCCGGCCCTGCTTCAGGCGCTCGATATCGAGAACTACCGGCGCAGCCTTGACCTGGTTGGTGGTGAAGACCCCCGCCGTCACGGCCGGGGTGTCACTGTAAATCAGACCGAGGTCGAGCCGGTCTGCATATCTGATACCGGCAGCCACTGCCGATGAGGAAAATCCTTTAACAATCATACTCTTCCACTCAAAAAAAATTCATCTCCGTGTTCAGCGCCTACGGCCTCCCACGCTGCATCTCAGTCCCAGCATGAGACCGGCATTCCCCCTCCTGCAACAAATCCCGAAACAACACCTTTCCCGGATCTGAAATAATAATATTCATAATAATCTACCATCTCTATCCCCGGCTATGCTAGTATAAAATCGGCAATTGGTGATAACTTCACCGCCGTGTCGCCAGCACTTCTGTCTCCCTGCCCCCAATGTGTCTTTGAAATACTGCAGGGGAAATTTACCACAAGATCCGGCCAACCACCTCTATTCAAGACAGAAATACCTCTTTGCAGCCATGAGTCCCGACCAGTTACACTGGAGCTATCAGCTCTTATCGATTATCCTTCTCCTCGCTGA
The DNA here is from genome assembly GCA_030696435.1 of Desulfoprunum sp. Lineage (GTDB taxonomy): Bacteria > Desulfobacterota > Desulfobulbia > Desulfobulbales > Desulfocapsaceae > Desulfoprunum. Next base: position 4,329 of record JAUYSF010000367.1, read on the forward strand.
TCTGGCCCTGCGCATCGGTCTCTCTCTGCGGGTAATCATGCGTAAACGTCCCTACCCCATCACCCTGGCCTGGCTCGTGGTCATTCTTCTCGTACCCTTTGCCGGTGGATTTTTCTATCTGCTCTTTGGGGAGAACCGCATCTCGGATAAACGAACGGCACGGGTGCAGAGCTCCTATGGCCATTACCAGCACTGGCTGCAGAGCCTGCGTGACAGGGCCCCGGTGGAATGGCAGGATCTCAACCCGGAATGCGGCCCTCTGCACCAGTTGGCCGACTGCCTAGTTGGCATTCCCGCCCTTGCCGGTAACAGTCTCGATCTTATTGACGACCCGGAATATATCATTCGAGCAATCATCAAGGATATTGACAACGCCCAATCTACCTGCCATCTGCAGTTTTATATCTGGCAACCGGGCGGCACAGTCGATGAGGTGACGCAAGCCCTTAGGCGGGCCGCAGCAAGGGGTGTGAGCTGCCGGGTCTTGGTCGACGCCATAGGCAGTAGGGACTTTCTCAAAAGTCAGGCAGTCAGGGAGATGAAAGGGGCGGGAATTAAGGTTCAAGAATCTCTGCCGGCCGGCATTTTTACTGCCCTTTTTGCCAGGATTGATATCCGCAATCATCGAAAAATGGTGATCATCGACGGCAATATCGCCTATACCGGCAGTCAGAATATGGTCGATCCCCAGGTGTTCAAACAGGATGCGGGAGTCGGCAGATGGATCGATCTCATGGTGCGCATCCAGGGACCGGTCGTTGAAAGCCTGGCCGGCACCTTTGTCAATGACTGGTTCCTTGATGCCGACATCCGCCATTTCCGGCCCCGCTCAATCCAGGAAGATATCGAAACCGTCCGGCGCATTGCCGATATTCACCCCTCACCCCGAGCAGGCTCGGCGGCCGTGCAGCTCGTCCCGTCGGGACCGGGTTTGTCCCAGGATGCCATCCACAGCCTGCTCCTGACCACCATCTATGCAGCCCGCCGGGAACTGGTGCTGACCACGCCCTACTTCATCCCGGACGAACCGCTGCTTGCCGCCCTGAAGGCAGCGGCCCAGCGCGGAGTCGATGTCCGCATCATCATCCCTTCCCGAAACGATTCGCTGTTGGTGGCCTATGCCAGCCGGGCCCGCTTCGAAGAGCTCGCCTGCGCCGGGGTCACGATCCTCCTCTTCGCCGGCGGCCTGCTCCATTCCAAGACGATCACCGTCGATCGCGACTTCGCCCTCGTGGGTTCGGTCAACCTCGACATGCGCAGTTTCTGGCTGAACTTTGAAACCACCCTCTTTATTTACAACAAAGACTTCACCTGCCGCTTGCGAGGCCTGCAGCAGGAATACGAAGAACAATCACTGCGACTGGATATCGAGAAACTTCAAGGCCGTTCACGCATCGAACGTTTCAAGGAAAACCTGGCCCTTCTGATCGGGCCACTTTTGTAGAATGCGAACCGTTTACGTTCGCTGTGTTGACGTTTTCAGGAAAAACTGGAAACAGATCACGGTTTCTTTTACAACATAGGCATGCAGGCCACACAGCCGGTATTGCCTTGGGCTGGCCTGGAGGCAAATCAGCTTTCGGGCAATTCCATCCCTTTGTTCATGTACAGACTTTGAATGGCCTGTATTAAAAGGTTCTGTCCATATTTCCTCTCATAAAGTTTCTGCGCTTTCTGAAGTATCTTTCCTCATTCCCTTGAGATATTCAACGCCTTTGACCCGATTTTTGAGAATATCAAAGGTTTTTGCCTCAATCATAAGTTTTGCGGTGAAATCCTTCAGGCACTCATTGCACATGGCTACCACATCCAGTTCCGTGAGATTTTTAAAATCACGGGCACATTCAAAGCAAAGTGCATCTCGGTTTTCGCTGAATATGATGGTGTCGGCGCTTCCTTCTCCCACATGTCTGCAGACAATCCAGACGGAAACCTCCCCGTGTTTTCCGCATATTTCTTTTTCGTTCATCAATGCTATTGATCAAAATGTTGATACAGACTGTCGCCTTCGGCCTGCTCAAGAACCTGTTCGCTGTTAAACTGAAGGACTTCACCATCGGCTGTCAGTAAGGTCCAGCCTCCTTTTTCGTCGCGAGCCTTGACAAGACAGTCGACGATTGTCCCATCAACAAGTCTGAGGTCACATTCCTGGTCGACCTGTTTATGAAACAAATCGGTGAACGTATTTTCAGCGCCAATGGCCATGAATTTGGCTGAAGCTTCCTCAAAGGCAACAATACGGGCAAACTCTTCCGGATTCAAATCGTTGATCTGCAGGCGTAGGCTTTCGATGTCGCTTTTTCGCGCGGCAATAACTCGTATAGTGCTCTCGATCTCCCCCTTGTTGGCAGAGGGGATCGAAAAGAGAATCTGTTTCTGGATTTCTACCTCTGCTTCGAGGCAGTTGATCCTTTTTAGGATTAGGTGGATCTTCTGATAGCTCATTATGCCGTCCCTCTTGAAGAGAAAATTCGAAGTATATCATTTTTCCGGTCGAAATTTTGGCTTGACCCCTTCAGTACTCTGCCAACGCATCCAGCCGGAACACCGCATCCGGCTCCAGTTTGTCGGTCTTCTCATTAAAGCGAAGCGTCATCCAGCGTCCCGATTTCTCAAGCATGACCATCAATGGATGGCGGTAAAGGCCGTGAGACGCCTGGACCTTATCGGGAGTATTGCTGCTGTTCATAAGGAATTCGCCTTTAACCTCGATCATCAAGATGCCGCCCCCCTTACTTCTACCCTTAACCTTCACCATGAAATCCGGGAAGTAGCCTTTGCCGTCCGGCATTACCAGGCCAACTGAATGGAGCTTGCTGGGCTCATTCCGATGCCACCAGTCCACGGTTTCCGACATATCTCCATCAAGCAGCTGAGTAAAGGCAAGCTCGTGGCTATTCATGTCCGGGGGAAAGACACCATAGACACCAAGCCTGGCGGTCGTACAGCCTGTCGGCCAAGTTACGGTTTCAGGCAGAGGCGCAGTGTCCACCAGCTCCTTATGCTGGGCGCTACAGGTACGCAGTGCCTCTCGCAGCAGGTTTTTGTGGGCGATAAGGATAAGGTGCATCGCACGTCGTAAGTTCTCAGGCGATTCAAGCAGATCATCAAAGCCCTTTTCCCGACATTCGCTCGTCAGCCGGTTCAAAAGAGCCTTCTGCAACTGCCGAGGATCAAGGTAATCCGGTTCAAACAGCAAGCGCTGACCCCGGATGGCAATGTTCGTGTCGGAAAGCCCGGCCTGCAACTCGCTATAGGTAACATCATGGGTGAAAATTTCCTCTTCCTTGCGCTTGACGGTAACCGCCCGGCGCAGGCCTGCGGTCAGCACATTGCCGTCAAGTTTTATCAACTTCTCAACGCAATGCAGCAAGCCGGAGGTATCCAGATTGCGGCGTTCCGTCTTGAAGACACGGGGAATCCCATCACGTAGCCCATAATGCTGCTGTCCCGGTGATTGCAGGAAGAAAGGGCTTGGCACACTGTTTGATGTGCTCATGTTCGGCTTATTAGCTTGCGGTAGCGGCAAGATAAAATCGTCAAACAAGGATCGCTGCCCTATTTGCGAAGGAACAAAGGAGCCTTCCGCTGTCTTCAAATCCAGCAGTGCCGGCGGTTCCCATGGTGTTGCCAGCAGAGAGGGTTGACGTCCGTTCTCCACCATCTGGACGCTTGTCTGTCCGCCAATCGTGACCACCATGGTAAACGGGCTTATCGCCGACATCTCCGTTTGGATAGCGTTGATCTTGTCGGCAGCGTTGGTCAAGCCGGTCTGTTTCTCGGCATCGGCCAGGAAGACATAGCCGTACTTCAACAGCTCGCTTACCTGCCTGCCTTGCAGACGGCGGTCTACCCGCAGGATACGGCCTACGATCTGAACGCCGAAATCTTTGTCCTGCGCGCCCCGCATGGAAACCAAGGTAAAGGCGCGCGGCGCGTCAAAGCCTAAAGCTACGGCCATCTTGAAAATCAGCACCTCCCGCGACTCGTCACGCGCAACGGCCAGCAATTCATCGTCCGGTTCCTTGGAGGTATAGACGGCAATCGCCTCTTCCCTGATACCAAGGTACATCAAGTCTTTCTTGGCCTTGGCCACACTCTTTTCCGATGAATCCACCTGCACGAGCAGCAGAGGAACCATGTCGATCCCCTCTGCCGCCAGTTGCGCCTTGATCGCCAGATGGACACGGACCCCATCCATCAGAGCGGCCAAGCCGAAATCGA
>JAUYSF010000343.1 GCA_030696435.1 Desulfoprunum sp.
ATGAAACAGCAATAAACCACTACGGCGCAACACGGTTGCCGATTTGACGCTATCAGTCGATTTATCTAATACGAAGCCTGAAATATGGCAACTGTCAATGAGGAAAATCAGGGGACAATCGATAAAAATGGGTGCAGCCAGGGCCTTTCTCCCCTCAGCGGCGATGGAAGTAGTCCTGCACAAAGAGGATATGCTCTCGCATGGCATCATGGGCCTTTTCCGGCTGACGATTCTTGATGTGGTCCAGCACCGTCTTGTGGTGGGTCAGGACAGCCAGGAGAGCATCACGATTCTCATACATATGGGTGAGATTTTTTTTAATGCCGAGAAAGAGAAAATCATAGAAATTGCGCATGAGATGGATCAGCACAGGATTCTTGGTGGCAAAGATCACAGCCATGTGGAAGGCCGCGTCTGATTCCGAACCGATCTTTTCGGTGGCGGACATATCGGACTCCATCTCGGCCAGACTCTTCTCCATAGCCAGAAGATCGCTGTCATTGGCACGCTTGGCGGCTAGGTAGGCGGCGTTGCATTCCAGCCCCATGCGCACCTCCAGCAAGTCGTCCAGCGTGGCATCTTCGGTGGCCATGGCCATAGCCAAGGCGTTACCGCGATGCCCCTCAGGCGAGCTGACGAAGGTTCCCTGCCCCTGCCGGTGCTCAAGCAGACCCAGGGTCACCAGTTTATTGATGGCATTGCGTACTGAAGTGCGGCTGACAGCCATGGAAATTGACAGTTCCCGTTCGGGCGGGATCTGCTGACCCGGCTTGAACGCTCCCTTGTAGATGAGTTCACGGATCTGCTCAAAAACCTGATCTGAGATGCGTTTGGGTTTTATCGGCTTGAGTTTCATGGCATGAAAGGAGAAAGGAGATTCGGAATCCATTATCCGTATCTCATGATGGGGTATGGACCTCACCGGGAAGCACTCTCCGGGAAGAGGTCATTCATAAGTTCAGATATCAGAAAAACTGATAAAACTAGCCAAGGTTACAGGAATTTCCTAACCTTTGCAACGCAAAATCATTTACCCATCAGCCTCTTTTGCCGCTCAGATTATCTCCGCCGGTAAATTACCGACAGGCGCTTGCCAGTCGGCTAGACATGATATAAACTGTTCCTGCACGATTTGCAAAAGCGCAGGCAACTGGCGATTGCCATCCCACAACATCATCAGCACGGCATAAGAGGATCAATATCATCATGCTAGAACATCTCTTTTTCCCGGAAAAAGTTGCCGTCATTGGCGCCTCCAGACAACCGGGCAAAGTAGGCCATGACATTCTCGCCAACCTGGTCAAGGGCGGTTTTACCGGCGAGATCATCCCCATCAACCCCTCAGGCGGCACACTCTTTGATCTGAAGGTCTATCCGAGTCTTAGGGAATACCCCGGAACCGTCGACCAAGCTATCGTGGCGGTGCCCAAACCCCATGTCATGGCCTCAGTCAAGGATGCCCTGGCCAAAGGGGCCAAGAGTGTTATCATGATTACCGCAGGCTTCAAGGAAACCGGCGAAGAAGGCGCACTGCTCGAAAAAGAACTGAAGGATCTCTGCAAACGCAACGGCGCCCGCCTGGTCGGCCCGAACTGCCTTGGCCTGCTCAACACCAAGAACCACCTCAACAGTTCCTTCGCCGGCTCCCTGCCCAAGGCCGGAAAGATCGGCATATTCTCCCAGTCAGGGGCACTCTGCACCTCGATCCTCGACCTGGCCGAAGGCCGCAATCTCGGCCTTTCCAAGCTGATCAGCATCGGCAACAAAGCCGACATCAACGAAGATGATTTGCTGGCCTATTTCGCCCAAGATCCGGATACCGACGTGGTCATCGGCTACCTGGAGAACATCGTGGCCGGCGACAGCTTCATCAAAATTGCCACCGACACCTGCTCCGTCAAACCGGTAGTTATCCTCAAATCCGGGACCAGCCAGGCCGGCCAGAAAGCTGCCGCCAGCCATACCGGCGTCCTGGCCGGGGCCGATACCGCCTACGGGGCGGCCTTCAAACGCTCTGGCATCATTAGGGCCGACACATTCGAAAACCTCTTTGACTACGCCACCGCCCTGTCCATGCAACCGCTGCCCAAAGGTGATCGGGTTCTCATCATCACCAACGCCGGTGGCCCGGGTACCATGGCCGCCGACGCGGTTGAACACTCCGGCATGACCGTGGCTGAGCTGGAAACCAACACCGCAACCTCGCTGCGTGACAAGCTTCCGGCGGCAGCGAGTGTTGGCAACACCGTCGATGTGCTCGGCGACGCCCCGCCCGAGAGATATGCCGATGCCCTGATCGCCGCCCAGAGCGACCCATCGGTCGATGCCATTATCGTCATCCTCACCCCCCAGGCCATGACCGATGCCAAAGAGACGGCTCGGATCATCGCCCGCTCGATTGACGGCAGCAAACCGGTGCTGGCCTCGTTTATGGGCGGCAAGGAGGTTCTACCGGGCCGCCAAGAACTCACAGCCGCGGGTCTCCCCGATTACGAGTCTCCCGAACGGGCCGTGGCCGCCCTGAAGGTCATGTACCAGTATGCCACCTGGAAAAACCGACCACCCCGTATAGTCACCCGTTTTCGGGTCAACAGGAGAAGGGCCACCCGTATCATCAGCCGCAATATTGCCAACGGCATCTTCCAACTCAACGAGAGCAAGGCCAAGAAGATTCTTGATGCCTACGGCTTCAATGTCCCGCCCGGCCGCCTCATCACCACCGCCGAGGAGGCCATGGAATACGCCAAAAGCATTGGCTTCCCGGTGGCCATGAAGATTGTCTCTCAGGATATCATCCATAAGAGTGACATGGGCGGCGTCAAGCTCCACCTGACAACCGTTCAGCAGGTGCGCGACGCCTATGACCTGATGATGATGCGCATCCTCCAGCAGGTCCCGAATGCCAGAATTGAAGGAGTCTATCTGGAAAAGATGGCAGATCCCGGGCTTGAGATCATCCTCGGCATGACCCGCGACCCGCAGTTTGGGCCAATGCTGATGTTTGGCCTCGGCGGTATCTTTGTCGAGGTGATGAAGGATGTCACCTTTCATCTTGCCCCGATCACCCAGGATGAGGCCATCCAGATGCTCAAATCGACCCGGTCTTATGGTATCCTTGAGGGAAAACGGGGCCACAAAGGGGTTGATATTCCAACCATCGCCACGGGACTGCAGCGTATCAGCCAGCTGACTACCGACTTCCCGCAGATACTCGAACTCGACATCAACCCCTTCATTGTTGGTGATTTCGGTACCGATCCCGTCGTCGCCGATGCCAGAATAACCCTGGCATCGCCTGATGAAAACAAACGGAGTTGATTTGCCAAGGATGATGACCTTCCCGACACACCAAACCTCTTCCTTTAAGGTACACAGATATGGAGTTTGACAGCAACTGGCAGGAACACTACGCGCGCATGGTGAGCCCCGCGAAAAAAGCCCTCAAACAGGTCCGCTCAGGCCAGAGGGTGTTCATCGGCACCGGCTGTGGCGAACCGACGGAACTGGTCAAGGCCCTGACCGAGAGGGCAGGAGAACTCTCGGATGTGGAGATTGTTCAGCTCTTTACTAAAGGGGACGCCGCCTATGCCCAGCGAAAATACGCCGACTGTTTTCGGCTGAATTCCTTTTTTATCGGCCAGAACGTGCGGGATATGATCCAGGAAGGCCTGGGAAGCTACACCCCTATCCTCCTCTCGAACATCCCCCACCTCTTCAATTCCGGTCTGCTGCCGATCGACGTGGCCCTGATTCAGACCACCCCACCCAATAAACACGGCAAGGTGAGCCTCGGTATCTCCGTCGATATCGTCAAGAGTGCAGTGGAGAACGCCTCTTTGATCATCGCCCAGGTCAACCCGCAGATGCCCTGGACCCTTGGCGACAGCGTCATCGATATTTATGACATCGATATCCTGGTGCCGGCCGATGTGCCATTGATCGAGCGGGAAGACGAACCGATGCACGAGATCAGCCGGATGATCGGCCGCAATATCGCCACACTGGTACCGAACGGGGCGACCATCCAGTTTGGTCTCGGCCGGATGCAGGGACTCGGCCGCATCCCCCATGCCACCATGGAATTTCTCCATGATAAGAAAGACCTCGGCATCCACAGCGAGATGATCACCGATTCGATCCTTGAGCTCATCCGCTCAGGGGCAGTCAACGGTTCGCGCAAATCCAGCGATCGCGGCAGGATCGTCGCCAGTTTCTGCATGGGCACCAAGGAACTCTACGATGCCGTCAACGACAACCCGCTCTTCTGTTTCCGGCCCACTGAATATGTCAATGACTCAAACATCATCAGCCAGCAAAGCAAGATGGTGGCCATCAATATGGGCCAGGAAATCGACCTGACCGGCCAGATCTGCTCCGACTCCCAGGCCGGTATGCTCTACTCCGGCATCGGCGGCCTCGTCGACTTCAATCGAGGCGCCACCCGCTGCAAAGACGGCAAGAGCATCGTCGCCATCCCCTCGACCAACCGGGAAGGGACCCGTTCCAATATCATGGCCAGGCTCAGCCTGGGCTCCGGGGTCTCCATCACCCGCGGTGCCGTGTCCTATGTGGTCACGGAATACGGGGTGGCCTATCTCTACGGCAAGAGTATTCAGAATCGGGTTATGGCCCTGATTGCCATCGCCCATCCCAATTTCCGGGAACAGCTGTTCCGGGATGCCATCGAGGCCCACTATATCAGGCCGGATATGGCCCGGATTGGTGACAAACTCGTGTTGCCGACCGATGAGACCATGCGTACCTCACTACTCCTCGAAGACGGCACACAGCTGACTATCCGCTCAATCCAGCCAACCGACGAACCAAGCATGCGCGACCTGGTCTATGCCTTGTCCCGTGAGACCATCTACTACCGTTTCATGAGCAGCCAGGTGAGCTTTTCCCATAAGCAGATCCAGGATTTTGTCTATGTCGATCATCGCAAAGATGTGGCCATTGTCGGAACAGTCCCCGAATCCCATGGCGAAGACATCATCGCAGTCGGAAGATACTACCTTGATGAAAAGACCAACCGGGCGGAGGTGGCCTTTATCGTCCGCGATGACTGGCAGGGCAAACGCATCGGCTCCTTCCTCTTCAAGCATCTCACCGAGCTGGCCAAACGCAACGGCATTGCCGGTTTTACCGCCGAGGTCCTGCGCGACAACCAACGCATGCAGACGATCTTCAATCACTCGGGCCATAAGATCCAGACCCGCCTGGAAGAGGGTGTCTACAGCTTTGTTATTGATTTCTGATCCCGAAAGACCGGCAGCTGCCATCCTGTCGACTGATGTACATTTAAACTGAATACTTTTAACAACCCAATACAAGGAAGAGAGAATGGGGAGACACATAGAAATCTACGATACGACCTTGCGTGACGGTACCCAGGCCGAAAATTTCAATCTCTCGGTCGAGGACAAGGTTCGCATCACCCACGCCCTTGATAAACTGGGAGTCGATTTCATTGAGGGTGGCTGGCCCGGCTCAAATCCCGTTTCCGTCGAATATTTTCAGAAGATGCAAGGGGTGCACCTAAAACACGCCAAACTTTCAGCCTTTGGTTCAACCCGCCATTTTAAAAACAAGGCAGCCAAAGACGCCAATCTCCTGGCCCTCCTCGATGCCCGGACACCGGCGATTACCATCTTCGGCAAGAGCTGGGACGTCCATGTCCGGGATGCCCTGCATCTCGAACTTGAGGACAATCTGCTCATCATCGAGGATTCTCTAGCCTTCCTGCGTCCACGCGTCGAACATCTGCTCTATGATGCCGAGCACTTCTTTGACGGCTTCAAGGACAACCCGGAATACGCCCTGGCCACACTCGGCAGAGCGGTTGCCGGCGGCGCCGAGACCCTGATTCTCTGCGATACCAACGGCGGCACCCTGCCCCAGGAGCTGCTGCCCATCATCGAGCGGGTGCAGCAGTATTGCGCAGGCCTTGAGAAAAAGGTCAAACTCGGCATTCATGCCCACAACGATTCCGAGACGGCCGTGGCCAACTCTCTGCTCGCCATCTCGTACGGCATTGATCAGGTCCAGGGTACCATCAATGGCTTTGGCGAACGCTGTGGTAATGCCAATCTTACCTCGATCATCCCGGCCCTGGTCTTCAAGATGGGTCTGGCCTGCGAGGTGCGCAAGCACATTGACCGGTTGTACAGCGCCTCTCGTTTAGTCAACGAACTGGCTAATCTGCCCCACTACCGCTTCCAGCCCTATGTCGGTGAATCGGCCTTCGCCCATAAAGGCGGTATCCACGTCAGCGCCGTTAAGCGCAACCCGTTGACGTACGAGCATATCGAACCGGACAAGGTCGGCAATATCCGCCGCATCCTCATCTCCGATCAATCCGGTCGGGCCAATGTCCTGCACAAGGCCAAACAGTGGGGTCTCAAACTCAGTGCCTCCGATCCCCTGCTCTCCTCGATCATCAACGAATTGAAAGAACTGGAAAACCAGGGCTATCAGTACGAGGGGGCGGAGGCCAGTTTCGAGTTGCTGATGCGCCGGGCGCTCGGCCTGCAGCGCAACTACTTCAAGTTCGAGAGCTTCCGGGTGATGAACCATAAATACCGGATGGACAAACCGCCGCTCACCGAGGCCACAATCCGCCTCTTTGTCGGCGGCGACGAAGTACATACCGCATCTCTGGGTGACGGCCCGGTCAACGCCCTCGACTGCGCCATAAGAAAGGCCCTGATCCGTTTCTATCCCTGTCTCCAGGAGATGGAACTGGTCGACTATAAAGTCAGGGTCCTCTCTGGCGAGCACGGTACCGAGGCCAAGGTTCGGGTCCTCATCGAGAGCCGGGACAAGCTCTGCAGCTGGGGGACGGTCGGGGTCTCGGTGAATATCCTGGAGGCCAGTTGGCAGGCCCTGGTGGACAGCATCAACTATAAACTGATGAAGGAAGATAACAAAAATAGGGGCTCAGAGAATGGCTGACACAATACGACTGGGTATCAGCTCCTGCCTGCTCGGTAATCTGGTGCGCTACGACGGCGGCCATCAGCACGACCGCTACCTCACCGATATTCTCGGGCCATATGTGGAATATATTGCGGTTTGCCCCGAGGTCGAGTGCGGTCTCGGCATCCCGCGCGAGGCCCTGCATCTGGTCGGCGATCCGGAAGCGCCGAGGCTTGTTACGACCAAAAGCGCTATCGATCATACCGAGAGGATGCGATCCTGGGCTGTTGAGCATTTGCAGAGGCTGGCGCAAGAGGATCTGGACGGCTTCATCTTCAAGAAGGGCTCACCGAGCAGTGGCATGGAACGGGTCAAGGTCTACACCGACCAGAGCATGCCACGCAAGATCGGGGCAGGCATCTTCGCCAGGACCTTCATGGAGCGCTTTCCCTCACTGCCGGTGGAAGAGGACGACCGCCTGTACGATCCAGGCCTCAGGCATCAGGCATCAGGAATATCCCGCTTTATCCTGAGGAAATCATCGAGATTGTCAAAGAAAATATCGACAAGCGCTGGATCAAAATGTTGCCCCCGCTCCTCCCTGACCAGGGCAAGTATCTTCTCGATGGGCCAGGCCGCCTTGTAACATCTGTCTGAGCCGAGGGCATCAAAGACATCGGCCAAGGCCACGATTCGTCCGTAGATATGAATATCTTCACCTGCAAGACCCCTGGGATAGCCCCTGCCATACCATTTCTCATGGTGCTCATGAGCCACAATGGCAGCCGCCTGGAGGATCGGTCGCTGCGATCCCTTGAGGATGTCGTAGCCCATGGTGGTATGATTCTGCATGATCCGGAACTCTTCGTCAGTGAGCTTGCCGGGCTTATTGAGTATGGAATCGGGTATGCCGATCTTGCCGACATCGTGCATGGGTGAGGCATAGCGCAGAAGATCCGCTTCCGCTTCGCTCAAACCGCACTTATTGGCCAGGAGAAAGGAGTATTCCGCCACCCGCTTGACATGGTTGGCGGATTCCTTCGAGCGTGTTTCAATAACCTCACCCAGGGTGAAGATCACCTCCTTCTGGCTGTTGGCAATCTCTTCGTTCAAAAGGATGCTGTCATAGGCGCTGGCCACGTTGGTGATATAAATCTGCATCAGGCGCTGATCGGCCTCGCTGACCGGCGACATGCAATCGATATAGATAGCACATTCGGCGCGGTTCGCCGTGCGCATGTGGATGAGATAGTCATTGCCGTCGAGTCCGCCTTTGTCCTCAGCAAAAAGCCGGGTCACCTTCTCGTAAACTCGTTTGGGCAAAACCTCACAGGCACTCAATCCCTCGCGCCCCGTATAGATTCCCGCACCGCAGACCACAACCATATTTTCTTGATCCTGCACCACGACAAAGCCATCGTGAAAGAAGGTCTGCCCTCCGTTTTCGTGGTTATTCTACGCCCCACCTTTCAGAAGATACCGCAGGCTTTCCAAGACACCGCACATCAGTTCCGGCACGGTCTGGTAGGCAAACAATTCACCCGAGGCATCGGCCACCTCTTCGAGGTGTTTATTCATCAGCAGGACTTCCTCTTCCTTGCGCTTCCGATCTGCCACCTCGGCCCGCAAGGCCATGTTGTTCTGACGCAGGGCCTCGGTTTTTTTCTCGACCTCCTCCTCAAGATAATTCTGATATCGTTTGTTTTCCTTGATGAGACGGGCTTTCTCAAGGCAGCGCTCAATCGTGCTCTCTAAAATAGCCATGCTACTGACCGGCTTCATCAGGTAATCCCAGGCGCCGAGCTTCACGGTCTGGACGGCATCGTCAAGCTGACCGGCTCCGGAGATGATCACTACCGGCGTATCAGGGGCATGTTCATGGAGGTAAGCCAGGACGGCAAGTCCACCCATGACCGGCATATCGAGATCGGTGAGGACGAGATCAAAGGGTTCCTGCTGGAATATCTCCAGGCCGATCCGACCGTTTTCCGCCTCCCGGGTGACATACCCCCAATGCCTCATAAAGGCCACGAATGTGCCGCGTACCATCGGTTCGTCATCAATTATCAACACACGGACTGCCGGCGATGCCATTCATTCTCTCCCGTATTCAGAATACCATGTACAGTGAGCCCTTCATTGCCAAACGATTAAACTGGAGCCTTTCCATC
>JAUYSF010000346.1 GCA_030696435.1 Desulfoprunum sp.
ATACTCCTCCTTTTGAATTTCCGAAAACCTTTCTCTCAATTATCTGATCGATGCTGCATGTCGAAGCATCTCATCTAAAAAAACAATTCCCCTCTCAGGCAATCCGCAAACACCGGCTATTTAGCAATCCCCATGCCATCCGTAAAATACCGGAATATTAATTGGCAACATACTCATTTCACATAGTATTTAATCATTGCAGGTGAATTGGTATTCATTTTTTCGCAGCCGTTACCCTGACAGCACGTTTCAATTAGTTTCATTATGTTTCCATTCTCCGCCTCACGCTTTATCGTCAGCGCATAATGTTGTCATCCTGCACAAATTCAAATATATACGATGTATAGAATATATAAAAACGTTATTCCAATGAGTTGAGCCGATATACAATACAATCCCCAAGAGATAATTCCAATCAAAGCCCTTCACCCAGGCAATTCACACGCCCAAAATGAAACATTCTCCAACACCGCCAAGAACGTTATGAAACATGACGGAACAGCGAGACCCATACCCGTCTCTCTATGGCCAAGATGCCCGTTGTATCGCATTGAGGCGGTACAACGGGCATCTTGGCGAGCTTATAGGCGAAACCATCATCATGCGCAGCGCAAGTGAGGAACCAATTTCCTCTGTTTTTTTCAAATTTGATATGGTAAATGGTCTTTGACTGTCTACCTCTCGTCGATCTTTTGCCCAAATGAGCAATATCGACAAGGCTACAGCCTGCTGAGTCCCGTCCGAGCGGACGGGAACGGGGGAACCAATTTTAAGGGGCGTATCGTCGGCATTCCGGCATAGGGCAAACTCTTCGGCCCAAGCCCGTCAGCTAACCTCGTAGGCATCGAAGGGAAAGCGCTCTCAACAGTATGGAGGCTTTTCCCACGACCATTATACTGGAGATGTGCCATGTCCCTCCCCCTGGCCGCCGGCTCTGATGCCCAGGCTACCCATTCCTCTTCCCCTCCAGTAACGATTAAACCCGGGACCTCCAGTCTTGCCCTGGCGGCGCTGGGTATTATCTATGGCGACATCGGCACCAGTCCTTTGTATACCATCAAGGAATGTTTCTCAGGCAAACACGGTGTGGCAGTCACTCCTGCCAATGTTACCGGCATCATGTCGATGATCTTCTGGTCGTTGATCTTTGTGGTGAGTATAAAATACGTTATCTTCGTCCTGCGCGCCGACAACAAGGGTGAAGGCGGTACGTTTTCCCTGCTGGCCACGCTACGCGGCAAACTGAAAGATCACAGAAGAAAATGGGCCATTCTCACTATCCTGACGGCCTGCGGCGCATCGCTGCTCTATGGTGATGGGGTGATCACCCCTGCCATCTCAGTGTTGTCGGCGATTGAAGGTCTCAACATGGCCACCGATGCCGCATCGCGATATGTGGTGCCGATCACCTGCCTGATCCTGATCACCCTCTTTGCCATACAGCGATACGGCACCTCGATCATCGGCAGGATGTTCGGACCTGTGATGATTATCTGGTTCGTGACCCTGGGAGTCCTGGGCCTGAGATCCATTCTCGTCCATCCTGAAATCCTTGCGGCCCTGAACCCTCGGTATGCCTTCGATTTTTTTGCCATCAATCATTTTCACGGCATCGTATCTCTCGCCTCGGTGGTCCTTTGTATCACAGGATGCGAGGCCTTATATGCCGACATGGGCCATTTCGGTCGCTTTCCCATCCGCCTCTCCTGGTATGGTGTAGTCCTCCCCGGCCTAGTTCTTAATTATTTCGGTCAAAGCGCCCTCCTGCTGCACGATCCGGGCATGGCCAATGTTAACCCCTTCTATGCCCTGGCCCCGAAATCATTGCTCTACCCTCTGGTCGGACTGGCCACCATTTCGACGATTATTGCCTCTCAGGCTATGATTTCAGGTGTCTATTCACTCACCCAGCAGGCGATCCAACTTGGCTTTTCGCCGCGTATGCGCATCGTCCATACCTCCGAGCACGCCAAAGGCCAGATATATATGCCGACGGTCAACTGGATGGTGATGCTTGCCTGCCTGACTCTGGTCCTGGTATTCAAAGAATCGAGCAGACTTGCCTCCGCTTACGGTTTTGCCGTGACCGGCACCATGACCATCACCTCGCTCCTCTATTTCCAGATAACCCGCTATAAATGGAACTGGCCCCTCTGGCAGAGCAGTCTCCTGCTCGCAGTCTTCCTGTTTTTCGACAGCTCCTTTCTCGGGGCCAATATCCTGAAAGTGGTGGACGGCGGCTGGATAACAATCTGCATTGCCACCTTTATCGCGACCAGCATGATCACCTGGCGGGACGGCAGGGCCTTACTGGCCAAACATTATAGCCTGATGAGAATGCCGGCCGATGTTTTCCTCAAAGATCTGGCCGAACACAGCCCCCCACGCACATCCGGCACTGCGGTATTCATGTCCATCACCCCTGAAGGCATACCTCATACCCTGCTGCATCACCTCAAACACACCGAGGCACTGCACGAACGGGTCCTGCTGCTCTCCGTATTGTCGACGGAAACGCCGACGGTTGATCCGGAAGATCGGGTGAGTCTGGAGGATCTCGGCCAGGGTTTTTACAGAGTCCATGCCCATTTCGGTTTCATGGAAACCCCGAACATTTTGAAAATTCTCGAGCTTCTCAGCAGGAAAGGGCTGACTATCGATATCCACTCCACCTCTTTCTTTCTTGGCCGCGAAACCCTCCTGGCAACCGGACCGGCCCCCATGGCCCAGTGGCGAAAATTTCTCTTCATCTTCATGTCACGTAACTCGTGGAACGCCACCTCCTTCTTCGGCCTGCCGCCGGACCGTGTTGTCGAATTGGGAAACCAGGTGCAACTCTAATTGTTTTTCGCAAAGCCAGGCGAAAAAGAGTATCCTACCGAGAGGCGATTTGCAAAAATGCAGCACAGAAGTATTGCTCCATGAGAGCAAAATCGATTTTTTATTGCATGACAGCAACCTTGTATTAAAAGGAAATGCCTGAAAACCACCCTTCAACATCCCGGTAGCCTGTACCATGTCACGACCAGACCAGGACGTCTCTGCAGATGCATCACCCTCCGACACCGAGGGACATTATGCGCCTCCATGCAATCAGCCCCATGATTACAGCCCGAAACAAGCCCACTTTTTCTCTTTCCTGTTTCTCACCTCAGCACTCATGCTGGGCTGGGTCCTCTGGCCGTTCTGGCAGCTGCTCATCCTGGCCTTCCTGCTTGCAGGGGTATTTCGACCGATATACAAAAAACTCTCCAGCTGGATGTCTTCCTGGACAGCCTCTCTTCTGACATGCACGCTCATCGTTCTGCTGGTGTTCATTCCGCTCTATTTCTGCATCGGCACCCTTTCCATCGAGGCCATGAACCTGTTTCAACTCGGGAAAGACACGGATGTCCTGCTCAAGCTACAGCAGATCATCCAGAACAATACCCTGATGGCCCGGGCGCACGAGGCCCTGGCAGGCTTCGGCATCTCGTTTGATCCTGCCGATATGACAAAAATTCTCTCGGGGGCGAGCAAGACAGCAGGACTGTTTATCTACAATCAGGCCTCGGCCTGGGCCGCCAACATCATGAGTTTTGTCCTGCAGTTCTGTATCCTGATTATCGTCGCCTTCTTTCTTCTCATTGAAATGGATACCCTCATTAATTTCATCCGAAGACTTTCGCCGCTGCCCGACGAACACAACATGCTGCTGATGAACAAATTCACAAAGATTGCCGGGGTTATCCTGATCGGCAACGGCCTGAGCTGCATCCTCCAGGGCACCCTCGGCGGCATCTTTTTTGCTACCCTCGGTATCAAAACGCCGGTCCTCTGGGGGGTACTCATGGGCATACTGGCCTTCATCCCGATACTCGGCATCGGCCTGGTTCTGCTGCCGGCTGCGGTTATCCTGCTCCTGAACGGATATATCGGCCAGGCGGTGGCGACGCTGATTTTTTATCTCGTTCTCCACTATTCGGTCGAATTGCTGCTCAAACCAAAATTCGTCGGAAGTCATTTGAAAATGCATGCCCTGCTCGTTCTCCTGGCCATCTTTGGCGGCATGAGTCTCTTCGGGGTTCTTGGCATTGTCTACGGCCCCCTCATAGTCAGTCTCTTCTTGACGCTTACTGAAATGTATCTCAACGAATACAGCAAAATAGAGCCAATAGGAAATAACGGCATCGACTACAGAAGTGAGGCAGGTTAGAATACCTGATCCGGTATGCCGGCAGATCTTTTGAGAACATCTGCAGGCTGGTTCGGGTTTTAGACAGCAGGCCGCTTAGGAAAAACAACTGGCTGCAAAGCCGCTGAAATACCTCCGCAGGAGCACAATCATGGCATTTACTCTGTTTCCCAAATCGATCCGGTTCTTTGAGATGCTTATTCAACAGAACCAAATCCTCAAAGAGGTCGCAGCCGACCTCGAACGAATTTTTGAAGACTTCACTACAGTAGACCAGGCCTTCAAGCGCATAAATGTCAAGGAAGTCGAAGGAGACGAACTCTGCCGGGAAATTGCCCGCCAGCTTTCTCAGACCTTTATTACCCCGATTGATCGCGAAGATATCTACCGGCTCAACCTGGCCCAGGAAGATTCCATCAACTTTTTCAAGAACATTGCGGCCAGGACTCGGGTCTCGGGCATTTCCTATATCCGATTTCCGGCCAAGAAAATGATCAGCAATGTAAATAGGATGGTCGCCTATACCGGAGAAATGATCAAGGCTCTGCGGGCAAACCAGGAGGTTGGTACGTTCGTGCGGGAGATAAAAAATCTCAAGGGTGAGTGCGATATGCTGCTCAGCACCGGCCTCTCCGAGTTGCAGGATGTCGAGGTCACGGAATTCAAGGGTGTTGTTGATATCATAAAATGGATACAGGTCTATGACCGCATCGAGCAGGTCGTTGAGCGGGTTGATGATCTGTCAGATGCCATCGAAGAAGTGGTACTGAAAAATGCTTGATATCCCCACACTTCTCATCGTCATCGTCATCGTCGCTCTGATCTTCGATTTCACCAACGGGGCGCACGACTGCGCCAATGCCATTGCCACGGTGGTTTCGACCAAGGTGCTCTCACCTCGCACGGCCGTCATCATGGCCGCCGTGTTGAATCTGGTCGGGGCCCTGCTTGGCAGTGAAGTGGCGAATACTCTGGGGAAGGGCATCGTCAACACGGACGTGGTTATGGGAAGTCAGACCCTGGTGCTGGCGGCCCTTATCGGCGCCATAGCCTGGAACCTGATTACCTGGTATTACGGCCTCCCCTCCTCATCTTCCCATGCCCTCATCGGGGGACTCATCGGAGCGGCAGTGACCCATGCCGGATTTGCCAGTCTCAATACTGCCAGTATTGTGAAAAAGATCATCCTGCCCATGCTGCTCTCTCCTCTGGCCGGATTTGCGGTGAGCTATATGGTAATGGTTGCCTTGATGCTTGTATTTTCCCGGGCCAATCGGAGGACGGTCAGCAAAAGCTTCAAGAAATTACAGATCGTCTCGGCGGCATTCATGGCCACCAGCCATGGCTTAAACGACGCCCAGAAGACCATGGGCGTGATCACCCTGGCCCTCTTCCTTTTTCACCAAATCGATACCATAACCGTGCCTTTGTGGGTAAAACTTTCCTGTGCTCTGGCAATGGCGCTTGGCACAGCCCTTGGTGGCTGGAAAATTATCAAGACAATGGGCCATCGTATTTTCAAACTCGAACCGATCCACGGTTTTGCGGCAGAAACCTCTGCCGCCTTGGTTATCACCGGGGCCTCGCTCATCGGTGCTCCTATTTCCACAACCCATACAATCACCGCCTGCATATTTGGCGTGGGATCCACCAAGCGTTTGTCAGCCGTGCGATGGGAGCTTGCCGCCAATCTGGCAGTCGCCTGGGTTATAACCATCCCGGCGGCTGGGTTTGTCGCCAGCATGAGCTATCTTCTGCTGCAGTTTCTCGGAGTTGCCAAGTAATAACCGTCCTATCCTAGCCGCGCCCGCCTCTCTAACCGAGGAGGGGACAGGAATATCTGCCGTTCTCCTGCCGGGACCGGCTCAACAAAGCTGTGCCTGCTCCATCTCAGAAAAACTGACAACCATATTTTTCCCGCGTCGCTTGGTCTCAAACAAGGCATGGTCGGCGTTGCCCAGCAGTTCGGTCAAGGTCCGGGCATCATCTGGGTAAGTGGCAACACCACAGCTCACCGTGATATGAACGGCAAGGTCGCAGAAAGAGAGAAAGCTCGCCTGCTCGATTGCCAGGCGAATCTGCTCGGCAACCCGCCCCCCTTCCCTGCGACCGTGACCAGCCAGGACCAGCACGAATTCATCACCGCCATAGCTGACCCCATAACACCCTTCCGGCAATAGAGGTATGACGATTTCCGCCAATTCGGCAATGGTACTGCTGCCGTTGAGATGACCATAGGTATCAACGACACGTTTGAAGTTGTCGATGTCGATGAAAACCACCGAAAGCGGCAGATTCCGTTGCTTTTCCAACTGTTCCTGCAGGGTCTGGTAGAGGTAGCGGGTATTGTAAAAACCGGTAAGGTCATCGAGGATGGACAAGTCGCGGTAACGGCTAACGCTTGCCTGTAAATCCTGTTGTGCCTTGCGTAAGGTCATGTGCGTCTGCACCCTGGCCAGCAGTTCTGCGCGGGTGAACGGTTTGATGATATAATCCTGACCGCCCGCGGCAAATCCCGCTATAATGTCTTCTCGCTCAGCCCTACCTGTAACGAACAGGACCGGGATATCGGTGGTGTGAGGATTCTGTTTTATGGTCTTGCAGATAGCAAAACCTGACTTTCCCGGCATGTCGACATCCAGGAGGACAAGATCCAGCTTGACCTCAACAAGGACCTCCAGCGCCTCTTCACCGCTACTGACTTTCATTACCCGGTAGCCGGCCCGTGTTAGCAGTTCATCAAGAATTTTGACGATCACCGGGTTATAATCAACACCCCGGATGGTCTGCGTTGGTTTTTTAATTTCTTCATCCATATTGAAGATGATGCAAGAAATCGACTGGAAAGTCAAATTTCCCCTCCGATGATGAAGTATGGCGGCCGGTGGTGCTGCGGAATCATGGCCAAGGCGACAGAGCATCTTGGGATATGTTGCGAAAGAGGAACCAGTTCAGACGTGTTGAGGCACAGGAGCTTGCCCTGAAGATGGAAATTCCAAGGGATGCCCTCCTTCAATCAGCGAAGATGTTGTGAAATAAGCACCTTATCTACGCGATTATTGTCCATGTCAACCACCTCAAAACGATACCCTTTCTCTTCAAAGAAATCTGCCTCAGTCGGTATGCGTCCCAGCAGGTGAATGACCAAACCACCTACAGTAAGATAGGCATTTTTCTCCTCACCCAGGAATTTTTCATCGATTTTCAGCCGTAATTTCAATCGTTCAATGGGCACACTTCCATCGACCAACCATGATCCGTCTTCACGTTCAACAAAAGCCTTATCATCAGGATCATTTGATGAAGGTAAGTCTCCGACGATGGATTCAAGCACATCAGTCAGGGTAACCAATCCTTGCAATTCACCATATTCGTCAACAATAATCGCGCATTGAAGGCTAGCTTTGCGAAAGTTTTCAATTACCTGCGAAGTTGTTACAGCCTCCCACAAATAGAGCGGCGGATGCAGGAACTTTTCGATCTCCAATGGTTCACTGGCCAGCGCCGCCTTGAGCAGGTCGGCGATCCGCAAAAGTCCCAGAACATTCTCTAAACCTCCGCGGCAGACAACAACACGGCTATAGGGACATCTGGCAAGGTTATTGCGGATCTCAGACTCCGGTTTATTGAGATCCAGCAGATAGATCTCCTGACGGGGTGTCATAATCGCCTTGATGTTTTGCTCGTCCAGTCCCAACACATTGGCAACGAAGGCCTTTTCACTTTCATGAAAAACCCCTGCTTGCGCACCCTGCTCCATCAGCAATTTGATTTCTGCATTGGTCACGGGCGACTCTTGAGTTTTCCTGCTACCTATCATACGTAACAACAGATTTGAAGATGACGAAAGAAACCACACCAACGGTCTTGTCGCACGGGCTAACAGTTTCATTGGCAGGGCAATCATCGAGGCTATTTTCTCCGGAGCCCTGAGACCAAGTCGTTTAGGTACCAGCTCTCCGATAACCACTGAAAAATAGGTCAGTGATATAACAACAACTGTTACGGCGAGGCCTCTTGCGTAGGGTGCAATCGGTGCAAATCCGGTGAGCCACAAGGTAAAAGGATCAGCGAGGGCGGTCTCGCCAATGGTGCCACTGAGAATGCCCACCATGGTTATGCCGATCTGAACAGTGGAGAGAAAAGAAGAAGGTTCGCTTTTTAATTTAAGAGCGGATTTAGCGCCGGGGTTACCGTCATTTGCCAGTTTTTGCAGACGGGTATGCCGAGATGATATTACAGCAATTTCCGACATGGCAAAAATGCCGTTCAGGAGAATGAGCAACAAGAGAAGGGCAATATCCATTTAAGAATCATCCTTATTAACTGAAAAGTGAATGTGAATTTGGCTATATTCCATTCCAAGCAGAAAATTATACTTCAATTGCCGACTGAAAGCTATCTGTCTGGAAAACGAGATTTTATCGCTTTTTTCGAGCAGTCAAAATCTCTTGGTTTGTTCTGACGTGATAAACTTGGCCGAGACAAGCTCATGTCGGTCGACAGAAGAAAGCGAACGTTAAATGATCGTCAAATGAAGTTAAGAAATTGCATGTAGCATAGGTAATCGAGGGAGCCTCCTTGACAATTCTTCCCAGCCCCACTAGGATAGAACCTCCTCGCCGGCAAACTGGCCGGCACGCCAACTTCAGCTTCTACGGATCCCGACATATTCACCACTTTTTCCGCTACCACATCTCCCTCATCTTCAATCCGCCTAGGCTTTCGCCTTGGGGACAAAGGCACTCGCTCAAGCCGCACCATGATGCTCTCCGAGCTCCAATCTCTCCTCTCTGCAGTCTCCGGTATTAGAGAACGGTCTGAATATGAGCATGCTGCCCTTGATGATAATTGCCTGGGTAAACAGACCCTTTCCACCAGGACCCTGTCCCTGCAGCGGCTCAGTGAGCTCTATGCCCTTGATCCAGGTGTCCCGCTGTTTCGCATCCTGCGGGATCTTTGGAATGTGAGCCAGGAAGGCCAGCCACAACTTGCCCTGTTGCTTGCCCTAGCCCGAGACCCACTGCTCCGTATGACCGCGACCCCGGTCCTCAACACCGCGATTGGCAAAGAGTTTGCCCGGCAGGAAATGACAGATGCCCTGGCAGAGGGAACCGGCGGCCGTTTCAATGAATCAACTCTGGATAAGATCGTCCGCAACGCCTCCTCTTCCTGGACCCAGTCTGGCCACCTACAGGGACGAGCAAGGAAATTTCGCCAGCAGATCAGGGCAACCCCAGCAGCCTCAGCCTATGCCATTTTACTGGGGTATCTGCAAGGAATACGCGGACACAATCTTTTCCATTCTCCCTGGATAAAGGTGCTCGATCTTGATGACCTTGAAGCTCGGGAGCGAGCCGACGATGCTAAACGCTTAGGGCTGCTGGATATCAAGCAGTCCGGCTCTCTCGTCGATATCACTTTTCCCACATTGCTGACCGGAGCAGACAAGGAGCTACTATATGGGGCGGATTGAACAATTGGCCGAACGATATGGTCGCTACGTGTCTTTACCCTGGCAGAAAGGCCTTGCCGGAGCCCAACGGGCAATTTTCGTTGTTTACGGCAAAACGGACGAGAGAAGGCTTGCCAACCGCAAAGAGCTCTTTGCCTTAGCAACGGCGGAAGCTGGGCATACCTGGAAGGACTGTGACCTGGTCAAAGCCTTCTCGCGCTGGATGGCTGATATCGATTATCGTGACAGCTATTTTGAATCACCGGAAGATCTCGAATTGAAACTCGAAGAAGACTTTCTTGATTATGTT
>JAUYSF010000356.1 GCA_030696435.1 Desulfoprunum sp.
GGTTCCTCTACAGGACCAAGGATCGCGCAGCCATGGAGCACAAGGGATATCAGAAGAAACAGGGCAAAATGCATAATCGTTGCAGCAGGTGCTGTTTGTCTTTTAATAGTAGGTTGTGTTTCCTCCTTTGACAGCGGTCAGTCAAACAAACCGCGGATTGAGTTCAAAATCCCCTTGGCCTTCTGTTCGATCTCCTGCAGGTGTTGGTCGATTGACGGCAGGATCTGTTCGCTTTCCGGTGCGGTGCCGGCGATAAAGGGCAGGGATACGCTGCCCTGGTTGTTCAGGCTCGTCGAGGCCAATGACTGTTTGTTGATCCAGGCCCATTCTATGCCCGCCGGTTCGGACAGTTTCAGCGGTTGGGGTTGCAGACTCCGCATGATCTCACCCCAGACGACAAGCGCCCCGGCCGCGCCGGTCACTCCAGCCGGTTTGTTGTCATCCCGCCCGATCCAAACCACGGCCAGCCGATCCCCGGTAAAGCCGGCAAACCAGCTGTCCCGCAGATTGTCGGTGGTACCGGTCTTCCCGGCGATGGTGTACGATGCAGGAATATAACGGGAAAGGAGCTGGGCGGTTCCCTCGCTGACCGTATGCTGCAAAGCGCTGTTCAGGAGAAATATGCGCTCGGCGGGAAAACGCTGTTCCACCGACAGGCCATATCGTTTGAGCAGTGAATGGTCGGATCCCATGACACTCTCGATACAGCGCTGCGGTTGGAAAAATCCCCCCGAGGCAAGCGTCTGATACATCTGGCTGACCTCAAGAGGCGACGCCTCCGCGGTGCCCAGCAGGAAAGAGGGATAGGGTTCAAAGGCGCCGGTCAGACCGAGATTCTTGGCCGTCTCGATGACCTTATCGACCCCGACCTCCAGACCGAGATTGACCGTCGCCAGATTGTAGGAATGGGCCAGCGCCAGATAGAGAGGTACCTGTCCATGCTCTTTCTTGTCGTAATTCTCCGGTCGCCAGGTCTTTGCCCCCTGTTCTTTCAGGGTGACGGCGATGTCCTGCAGTGGACTGGCCAGCGTATAGCCCTGGCCCAGGGCTGTCAGGTATACGGCCGGTTTGATCAGGGAACCGATGGGCCTTTTGGCGTTGATAGCCCTGTTGAAACCTGCCGCGAGTGGTTTGCGGCCACCGGCCAGTGCCAGAATTTCGCCGTTCTCCCGGTTGGTGATTACCACCGCCCCTTCCAGTTGCTGCCGCCCGGCATGTTGTTCGAGGGTGTTCAGGGTTCGATCGAGATGTCTCTCCACCTGCCATTGCACCTGGGGATCAAGCGTGGTCATGATCTTCAGGCCGTTGCCGTTCAGATCCTCCTCCCGATATTCCTTGGTCAGCTGCCGACGGACCAGATCGAGGAAGGCCGGAAAGCGGTTTGCGCCCTTCATGATCTGGGTGGCCTTGTCGAGCGGCTCGTTCATTGCCGTCTGGTACAGGGGCTCATTGATGATCCCCTGATCGCGCAGGACCGCCAGCACCACTGCCCGTCTCTTCAGGCTTTCAGCCGGATTCTTGCGGGGATCGTAGAAGGTGGGCCCCTTGATCATGCCGACGAGCAAGGCGACCTGATCGACCGTGAGATCGGCGAGATCGCGACGGAAATAGAAGTGGCTGGCCAGACCGAAACCGTGCACCGCCCTGTTGCCATCCTGTCCGAGAAAAATCTCGTTGGCATAGGCGGTGAGGATTTCATCCTTTTCATAATGCAGTTCGATGAGCAGGGCCATGATGGCCTCGTTGATCTTGCGCTTCAAGCTCCGCTCGTTGGTGAGGAAGAAATTTTTTGCCAGCTGCTGAGTCAGGGTACTGCCGCCTTGTACCGTCTCCCCGGCCCGGATATTGGCGAACAAGGCCCGGAGTATGGACAGGGGGGCGATGCCGTGGTGCGTATAAAAGTGCTGATCCTCAACGGCGAGCAGGGTCTTGACCAGCAGATCCGGCAGCTCGGAGCGGCTGAGGAGGATCCTGCCCTCATGCTCCAGGGCATGAAAACTGCCGATGCGGGCCGGGTCGATCCTGACGAGAGAAAGCGTGTCGGCGGTCCCGGTTTTGACGATATCCCGAACGATCTCGCCTGCAAAGGAAACCGTGATCCGGTCGGATTTTTCCAGGCCGGAGGGGTACTGAAAATCACGGGTGACTATATCAAAGGCATCGCCATGACGCGCATAGGCGCCGGTGGTCGTAGTTTCGTTTTCCTTTCGGTAACCGGCCAGTTCGAGCTCATCTTCAAGCATCTGCGGACTGAAGAGCAGGCCCGGATAGAGTTCGAGGGGGCGGGCATAGACCTCGGCCGGCACCGCCCAGATCTTGCCATCGAACTTCTCTTTGACTATCTTGTCCAGCCGAAGCACCTGCGAAATAATGATCAGGCCGAGCAGTACCAGCGTTGCGGTGATGACCGAGATCAGGGCCAACCGCTTATTCTTTATTGTCATTTCACAAACCGTTTTTCTTCAGTGTAAGATGTGGTGTCGGCCGCACTCCTGGCGGCTGACGGGTTATTTGGTCTTCATCTGGTTCCCATGTGCCACATGGGGACCCCGCTGGAGATGCGTCGCATCCAGACCCAGATAAATTTTTTCTGCAACATGGCAAGAACGTATCACATCCAAGAGGTTTTAGCCATGGAGTCATCATGAGATTTTCACTCTGGCGCTCCGTGTATGACATATGTGAGGAGTTGCCCGGAGATATACGGTGTGCTAGGATGCCATGGTTCTTGGCTGGTCGACCATCCCTGGGGAATCCCGTTGTCTTACCGTGCAATAATGGGGGAAACAATGTCTGATCGACAGAAATTCGAACGGTTTCTCTGGTTCCATGGCCAGATCAAGTCGGGAAAATATCCCAATGCACCTCACCTTGCCGAGGCCTTCGAGATATCCGGGCGCACCGCCCAGCGCGATGTCGAATTCATGCGTGATCGGCTGGATGCACCCTTTGCATATGATCATTTCCGGCGCGGCTACCGATATACCGATACTTTCTACGAGTTGCCCGGCCACTGGATCAGCGAGACCAATGTGCTGGCCCTGGCCCTGGCTGTCCGGCTGGCCTCGACCATCCCAGATCCCGCCCTTAAAGATGAACTCTGCTGCCTCATCAACCGGGTGGTGAATACCTCCGGGGGCACCGGAGAATCCTGTATTGACCGGGTGGGAGACAAGATCTCCGTCAAGAATATCGAGTACGCCAGGGTCGATGAGCAGATTTTCCGGCAGACGGTCCAGGCCCTCTTCGAGGATCAGGCCCTGCAGATTACCTACCATTCACCCCATACCGCCAAGACCTCCAGCCGCACGATCCAGCCTCTGCACCTCATGCACTATATGGGCAGTTGGTATCTGCTGGCCTGGTGTGCTACCAGCCGGGCCATCAGGGATTTTGCCCTGTCGCGCCTGCAAGCTATCGAGCCTTCCCCGGATCCTGTCCAACTCCCGGCGAATCTGCCGCCCATCAAAGAATATACCCGCAAACACTTTGGTATCATGCAGGGCCACGAGACGATTGCGGTGGCCTTGCGCTTTTCCCCGAAGATCTCCCCCTGGCTGGCCGAACAGATCTGGCACCCGCAACAGAAGGTAACTACCGAGCCGGATGGCAGCCTTTTGCTGGAATTTCCGGCCGCCGATTTCCGCGAACTGGTCAAGATTATCCTGAGCCACGGGGCCGAGGTGCAGGTCGTCGAACCACCGGAACTGCGGATACTGGTCAGGGAGGAAATCGAGCGTATGACGAAAATATATTTGTCGGTATGACATCGCCTGGCAGGGTGAGGGTGGTATGATGGGTTTTGTGTGAGAGATGGTTTTTAACAATTGAGTAATCGGTGATTGCTCGAAATCATGGGGACCATGTTCTCAAAAAGCAACAGTGATATCAGAAAATAATATGGAACTTGAGACGTACTACAGATATTGGGGGAAGGCTGAGAAGGAGGGCAGCAATTATCACCTGTTGCCATACCATTGTTTGGATGTTACGGCGGTGGCATCTGTATGGTGGGCTGCCAGCCCGGCAATACGCCGTAGCTTCTTGCTCCAAAGTAACTTACCGGAAGAACAAGTCCGTGCTTGGGTGCTTTTCTTTATTGCATTGCACGACTACGGTAAGTTCGATGTGCGTTTCCAGCTACGTGTAAAGCCTATCTGGCAGTTGCTTTACCCGGATGCAGGTATTTATGGTGCACTTCCCAGTGTGCAGGAATGCAAAAGCTATTATCACGGTGAAGGTGGTCTTTCCTGGTTCATTCAGGATCATGAAGAACTGTTATTCAGCGGTGCTGCTTCCACGAGCGACGGTTGGGATTTTCTCGACACTCTGAGCGATTCTGATTCGGGGCAATGGAGCTCTTGGAAGCTCTGGATTGAGGCGGTAACGGGTCATCACGGCCATATCCAGTCCACCGACTATGCCTCCGAGACATCATTGCCCCCTGTGTGCGACAGACGCTTGGCTGGTGTTGACAGGGAAGCACGAAACGAATGGCTGTCTGCTCTGGACCAACTCTTCCTAAAACATGTTGGACTTTCCCTCTCCGATTCTCCCCCTGCCTATTCTCAAACATTCTTGAAAACATTTCTGGCCGGTTTTTGTTCTGTCGTTGACTGGCTCGGGTCACGGTGCGATGAAATCAATTTTATCTTTTGCCGGGAACCAAAGGATTTACGAGAGTATTTCGAGGAACGAAGTGCAGCCGACGCGCGGCGAGTGCTGGAACTTGCCGGTATCGTCGGCCATCCAAGACAGTATGCGAGTGTGGGTGCATTGCTTGAGCCGGATAAGCAGCCTCGGTCTTTGCAAACTCTGGTAGATATCTTACCACAGGAATCGGGGTTGACCCTGGTTGAAGCCCCAACCGGCAGCGGTAAAACTGAGGCGGCTATGGCCTACGCCTGGCGACTTATAGGGGCTGGTTTAGCGGATTCCATCGTATTTGCCCTGCCGAGCCAGGCAACGGCTAATGCCATGCTCGGGCGACTCGAACGCATTGCACCCATATTGTTTCATGAACATCCAAACCTGTTGTTGGCCCATGGAAAAGCACGTTTCAATAAAGATTTCAGCAAAATCAAACACGCGGCTCTTGATGGATATGAAAAAGAGGACGGTTGGGTTCAGTGCAGTCAATGGCTGGCTGAAAGCCGAAAGCGCGTCTTCTTGGGGCAAGTCGGCGTCTGCACAGTCGATCAGGTGCTCATTTCGGTGTTACCGGTCAGACATCGCTTTGTGCGCGGTTTCGGCCTGGGCCGGAGCGTGCTGATCGTGGATGAGGTCCATGCCTACGATGCCTACATGTATGGTTTGCTGGAAGAGGTTTTGCGCCAGCAGAAGGCATCTGGCGGAGCTGCGATCCTTCTTTCGGCAACCTTGCCGGAACAGCAGCGGCAGCAGCTTTGCGAAGCCTGGGATGCGATTCTTGAACAGCGAGGAGCGGATACACCTTATCCCCTGGCTACTTGGACAACTGGCGACACTGCAACTTTTTTTGAACTCGATCCTGTGCAGCTCCCTGAAGAATTAATCATAAAAGCGGAACCGATCCGAATCACTGATATGATACCGGATGAAGCGTTGCTTCGCCGTGTTGTGGTCGCAGCTGAAGCCGGGGCACAAGTGGCGATAGTCTGTAACTTGGTAGATGTGGCCCAGCAATTGGCGCGCAGATTGCGGACTATGACCGATTTGCCGGTTGACCTTTTCCATGCCCGCTATTGCTACAGCCACCGCCAGGAAAAGGAGTTGGCCGCAATCAAGTGTTTCGGTCCGGTTGGAGAACGTACATCAGGGCGAATCCTTGTTGCGACGCAAGTTGTGGAGCAATCGCTCGATGTCGATTTCGATTGGCTTATTACCCAACTTTGCCCGGTAGACCTGTTGTTTCAACGCATGGGACGATTGCATCGACATTTACGGACGAATCGACCGCTGGGCTTTGAAAAACCTCTTTGTACCGTCTTATTGCCGGACGATACCAACTATGGTGTGCATGGTGTGATCTACGCCAACACCCGCGTTCTTTGGCGGACGGCGGAAAAGTTGCTGTCAGTACCGGATGGAAAGATTGTTTTCCCGGGAGCCTACCGAAGTTGGATCGAATCGGTCTACCAGGAAGATGCCTGGGGAAATGAGCCGGAAGAGGTGGAAAAGGGATACGAGAAGTTCAAATATGAGATCGAGGAAATCAAGCGATACAAGGCGCGATATATGGTCGATACGGCAATGAATCCATTTTCCGACACGGATGAAAATGTTACAGCCGTAACGCGAGATGGTGAGATGAACCTGAGCGTCGTACCGTTCTGTTGGACACCACAAGGAAAGATGCTCATGGATGGAAAGATTTTCGAGTTACTGGACGAATACCAACGTCTTGAAGCCCTGTCGCTGAATAGTGTCGGCGTACCCAAAACATGGGGATATTGCCTTGAAGAGCCTGATGAATGGAGGTACTGGCTTGAGATGGAACAAGATGGAGATGGTTTCCGGGGGAGTATAAAAGGTGTGACCTTTCGCTATCACAAAGACTTTGGATTGGAGAAAGAAAAATGAACCTGTTGGCCGATCAATGGATACCTGTCCGCCCGTTCGATGTTGGCGGAGCGGAAAAAATTTCCCTGCAAGAACTTTTATGCGGAGAAAAGAAATGGGAGTTGTGTTTGCCGAGAGATGACATGGAGCTGGCAGCATTGCAGTTGCTGATCTGTATCAGCCAGGCTCTTTTTACTCCAAAAGGCACTGCGGAGTTGCGGAGCCGCATCGTTAAACCAATCACGGTTAGCGAATATGATGTAGCAGTGCAAGCCGTTACCGATTGGTTTTTTCTGGATCATCCAAAGCATCCATTCATGCAGGTCCGCGGAGTGCCAGCCAAAGATTCGACCCCAATGGATAAGCTTTTAGCGGGACTGACCGGGGCGACCAATAGTTGTTTCGTCAATCAAGCCGGTTTGGCCGGCGGCCTATGCGGAGGATGCGCTGCAATCGTCCTGTTCAATCAGGCATCATGTGCACCGAGTTTCGGAGGTGGATTCAAGGCCGGACTGCGGGGGAGTTCGCCGATTACTACGCTCGTCCAGGGTGACCATCTGCGTCGGACCGTCTGGCTTAATATCCTAAGTGGAGATGAGCTGGTCCAGACTTTCTCATGGCATGGGGACACAGCTATGCAAAAACCTACCTGGATTGAGCCTATCAAGGCCGGTGAAGCCGTTTCTTCCCAGCGGATCGGATTCATTCGGGGACTTCTATGGCAACCGGATCACATTGAGTTACTGTCGCCCGTTGCGGCCAAATCGTGCTCGTGCTGTGGCAGCCGGACCGATACTGCATACACAGCCTTTAACAAAGCGAAATTCAGTTACACTGTTGTCGGGACATGGCCTCATCCCCATTCACCTCGAATCATGAGCAGCAAGAAGGGGGAGACGGAAGAGAAGTTCGCTGCCTTCACTACCTCCGCCCCAGCATGGACCCAGTTGAGCCGCTTCGTTGTTCAGCAGCAGATTGACGCGACCAATACAGTTGGTCAGCAGCCAGCTGCTGTTATCCTTCAGGCACGAAAAATTTTGGGAGCACAATCACGGAAACTGCACTTACTGATCGGGGGATATCGCAACAATCAAGCGTCTGTGCTGGATCGCCGCCATGAGGTATTCACCCTTAACCACGGTTGGGACAGCAATACGAACGTGATTCACTACTTGGTTGCACTGGGGAGAGGTTATCGTGATGCCCTTTACAAGGCGCTATATGTTTTTGTGAACGGCATCAAGGATATTAAAGGAGCGGGTGTAAAACTCAATCAAGCCGCTGAGAGTCAATTCTACCGCCGCACCGAACCGACCATCGAAGACACTCTGGCCCGTGTTGACTTTACAGAGCCAGAGCAGGAATTGGCGCGAATGCGGAAATCTCTAAAGAGCATTACTGTGGACATTTTTCAAGAGTCAGTACGCCCTTACCTGAATGACCCTGAATTGATCCGGACGTTAGCTGTTGCCCGGAGGACGTTGTACAAACATCTCAATAATCTTGAACCACAAAAGGATAAAGGAGAGGACAATGGAAAAACAGAAACTCCCTGAGTTCATGGCGCTCTATAACGCCTGGGAGCAATTGTCAAAAGGTCCAAAGGCCGAGCTGAGGCGGGTTGGCAGGCCAGATGAGTTGATCGAGGTGCCGGCCTTTTATCGCCTGTTCAGCGGAAGAGCAACGCAGGAGTGGGAGAAACTGGCGTACCAGCGGCTGATCTTTTGCCTACCGTGCATCAAGCACACGGACGATAATGTTGGCTTGGGTAAAGCACTTGCAAAGGGCAAAGGAGTCAGCGAAAAACGGTTGTTTCAGGTGATCCGCTCCGACGCCCCCAACGATATGATCCAGCTTCGCCGAATTTTGCAGATGGTCGAGCCTTCCGCCAACTGGCCCAATACAGCAAAACTGCTTTGGTATTGGAGTGAGCGAAGCAAGCGTGATCTTCTCGAAGACTATTTCATCAATCAGCCCAAGTAGATCAAACTCAAGATAAAGAAAGGAAAAAACCATGGATAATAACTTCATCAATTTCCACATCCTGATTTCCCACAGCCCTTCTTGCCTCAATCGCGATGACATGAACATGCAGAAATCCGCCATTTTCGGAGGTAAACGGCGGGTACGCATCTCCAGCCAGAGCTTGAAAAGGACCATGCGTAAGAGTCCGTATTACACGCAACATTTGGGTGAAGCGACCATTCGCACAAAGCACCTTTCTGATTTGAAGAATGTCCTTGTCATGCGGCTTTCAGAGCGATTTGAAGCTCCCCTTATTCTCAAGACCCTCGCGCTTCTGGCCGGCAAAGAACTCAAAGCGGAAGTTGCAATGGATGGGGATGCCGTGGCACCGTGGGCCGTTGAGGAAGTGGCTTGGTTCTGCGAGCAGATCAAAGAGGCAGAGGAGCAGAAACTCGATGATAAGGCTCTCACCAAACGGCTCAAGGAGCAAGTTGAGGCCATGCGCCAAGCGTTGGCTGGTGGCCTGGACATTGCTCTT
The DNA here is from genome assembly GCA_030696435.1 of Desulfoprunum sp. Lineage (GTDB taxonomy): Bacteria > Desulfobacterota > Desulfobulbia > Desulfobulbales > Desulfocapsaceae > Desulfoprunum. The sequence continues at coordinate 9,044 of JAUYSF010000356.1, forward strand.
TCGGGTCGCATGGCTACCTCCGGACTATTGAGTGAGTTGGGTAAGGTCGATGGTGCCCTTGCCGTAGCTCACGTTATCACCACTCACACCGTGGATGCTGACATCGACTGGTTTACAGCTGTGGATGATCTACAGGAACTGGGTTCCGGCCATCTGGATACGCAGGAGTTCTCCAGCGGTGTTTTTTATCGCTACGCCAGCCTCAATATCACCCAGCTTCAGGATAATCTGGGGAACGCCTCTCGTGAGAAGGTGCTCGAAATCGCTGCTCATGTGTTGCATCTGATGGCGACGGTGGTGCCCTCCGCCAAACAACAGAGCTTTGCCGCCCACAATTTGGCCGACCTGGCAATGGTGTCATTTTCCGACATTCCAATTTCTCTGGCAAACGCTTTTGAAGAGCCGGTCAGACCCGCTCCCGGATATATCAAACCATCAGTCAAGGCATTACATGGATATTGGCAGGCGATTCATAGCGGATACGGGCTGGAAGAACGATGCGCACAATTTTCGCTTGGGCATGAGCGACCGAAAGACATAAAAGAACAAGAGACACTTGAAAATCTGAAAGAATGGGTGAAGTTCAACGGAGAGGGGTAAGCAGCCATGAAAGACTTTCTCATTCTGAAACTCCATGGCCCCATGCAGGCTTGGGGTGAGCATACCTTTGAGGGATTGCGACCATCAGCCAATTTCCCAACTAGAAGCGGTCTCTTGGGATTGCTCGGAGCATGTCTCGGTATTGCTCGTAACGAGCGTGAACGCCTGCAAGCCCTTGCTGATAGTGTCGGCATGGCGGTGCGGGTGGATAAGCGGAGCATGACCAATAAGGATGGCACATCTCGGGTATTACGGATGGTGAAAATAACTGATTATCATACCGTGAAGGACGCTCGGGAGAATTACGCAGGCCTCAAGAGTCATGAAACAATCCAAACGTGGCGGGAATATTTGTATGATGCCGAATTTACCGTTGCACTCTGGAATCAACCGAGCGCCGCCGTAACGCTTGACGATCTTGAGGCTGCGGTTAAACGGCCATTTTTCACGCCATACCTAGGCAGACGCAGTTGCCCTATTAGTCGTCCCCTGTTCCTTTCGCGTATCCTGTCTTCAAACGAGTTGGAGGCGTTGAAGATGGTTACGCCGCATGGCGGCACCATCTACAGCGAGGAAAAGGCTGATGTTCGCATGAAACGGGTCCGCGATGTACCGCTCATCCACCAACCACGCCAGTTTGTCGGGCGCAACCTCTATGTCCACGGAGGTGAACATGTTCCTGAGTAAAATCATGATCAGTGGTGCGGCCTGCCGCAACCCCTATGAGATTCACCGGTCGTTATGGAAGCTGTTCCCGGAGGATGCGGATGCAGACCGTGATTTTCTCTTTCGAGCCGGGCTGTCGGACCGAAACCGGGCTGAGATTTTGATGCAATCAATACGTGAACCGGTAATTTCATCAAATGCAGCTCAAATACTGGCCTGCAAGGAATTTCCACTGTCGTTAAAGGCTGGACAGAGTTTGCGATTCATGCTCATCGCCAACCCGATAAAGATGATCAATGATGAGAGCGGGCGGAAAAATACTGAAGGTGTACTGAAAAAATGCCGTGTGCCGCTTGTTCGTGAAGATGACCAGAGAAGCTGGATCGAACGAAAGCTGTTGAATGCGGCAACGCTTGAGTCCATTGTAATTGATCCAATATTCCCGTTGAGGTTCAGGAAGGGGAAAGATGGGGCAGGGAAAATCAAGGCAATCAGTTTTCAGGGAATCCTGAAGATTGAAGAGCCAGAAAGTATGATGGAATTGGTTCGGAAAGGCATCGGTCCAGCCAAGGCCTTCGGTTGTGGGCTCTTATCATTAGCAAGAGCATGAAATACTGAAGCTGGAGCCACATGTTTAAGCAGAGGATAAAATGGAATCAAAACTCATAGTCTTCAAAGACAAACAAATCAGAAGAACACTCCATGATAACGAATGGTGGTTCGTCGTCGAAGATATCGTCCTTGCTTTGATCGACTCGAAGGATCCGAAGCAGTATATCCAGCGGATGAAACGACGCGACCCGGAACTGGCGAAAGGGTGGGTACAAATTGTACATACCCTTTTCATCGAGACAGCAGGCGGGCCTCAGCGCATGTTATGCGCCAACACCGAAGGCATCTTCCGCATTATCCAGTCCATACCCTCACCCAAAGCCGAGCCGTTCAAGCGCTGGTTGGCAAAGGTCGGATATGAGCGGGTGCAGGAGATTGAAGACCCGGAGCTGGCCACCAAGCGGACCCGCGAACTGTACCGGGCAAAAGGATATTCCGAGGCCTGGATCGAAAAGCGGATGCGCGGCATCGCCGTTCGGGCCGAGCTGACTGAGGAATGGAAAAACCGGGAGGTGCAGGGGGAGCCGGAGTACGCCATCCTGACGTCTGAAATCAGCAAGGCCGCCTTTGGCATGACACCCGGCGAGTATAAGCAGTTTAAGGGGCTGAAGCGAGAGAACCTGCGGGACCACATGACCGATCTGGAGCTGATCTTCTCCATGCTGGGTGAGGCGGCCACCACAGAGATCGCTCGCAAGCAGGACGCACAAGGATTTAGCGAGAACAAGATTGCTGCTCATAAAGGAGGGCGGATTGCCGGTGAGGCACGGGAGAAATTGGAGATTGAAACGGGTGGCAAAGTGGTATCGCCCGATAATTATCTGACCGAGCCGGAAAACCGGAAGCGATTGCAAGCCAAGAAACCGGAGGACGGTAAACCATGACCGAATCTATCCTTCCCCCACTGAAACCCCTTCCCATCAAGGACAGAACGTCCATTATCTTTATCGAATACGGTCAATTGGATGTCCTGGATGGCGCCTTTGTGGTCGTGGATAAAAACGGCGTGCGCACCCATATCCCGGTGGGCAGTGTTGTATGTTTGATGCTGGAGCCCGGCACGCGGGTATCTCATGCTGCTGTTGTATTGGCGGCGCGTGTCGGATGTTTGCTGACCTGGGTCGGCGAAGGAGGCGTACGTCTCTACTCTGCCGGCCAGCCTGGTGGAGCGCGGGCGGATCGGCTGTTGTATCAGGCCAAATTGGCATTGGATGATACAGCCCGGCTCAAGGTAGTCCGTAAAATGTACGAATTACGCTTTAAAGAAAAACCTCCTGAAAGACGCAGTATAGAGCAGCTGCGAGGCATTGAGGGTGCACGGGTCCGCAAGATGTATCAACTGTTGGCTCAGCAATATAGAGTACAATGGAAGAGCCGTGATTATGACTATACCGAATGGGGCAGTGGGGATATCCCAAATCGTTGTTTATCCGCTGCAACGGCTTGCCTGTATGGAATTTGCGAGGCTGCCATACTGGCTGCCGGATATGCGCCTGCGATCGGTTTTATCCACACGGGAAAACCGCAATCCTTTGTCTATGATATTGCCGATATTTTCAAGTTTGAAACGGTGGTTCCAATGGCGTTTCAAGTCGCTGCCAGAAAAACTCATAATCCGGAACGAGATGTGCGCCTAGTTTGCCGTGATGCCTTTCGACAGGCCAAAATCCTCAAAAGAATAATCCCAACTATCGAACAAATCCTGGCTGCCGGGGAATTGGAAGTACCCAAAAAGCCGGAAGAATCTGTGGATATAGCAATTCCAAATAAGGAGGGTCTGGGAGATGCTGGTCATCGTGGTTGAAAACGCACCTCCAAGGCTACGGGGGAGATTGGCGGTGTGGCTTTTGGAAATCAGGGCTGGTGTATATGTTGGTACGGTTTCGCGTCGTGTTCGGGAAATGATTTGGAAACAGATTGAATGCGGCTTGGAGCAAGGAAATGCAGTAATTGCCTGGTCAACAAACTCTGAAAGAGGATTTGACTTTCTAACTTTGGGAGAAAATCGGCGGATTCCTGTGGAGATGGATGGCATAAAACTGGTGTCATTTCTGCCATTGGAAAGCTTCCAAAATTCTGGGAAAAGTTCCGTCTAAAAGTTGGTAGTTTTGATGGGTCTTTGAAAACTTAATAATTTCATAATGTTTCGTTTAGTCTGTTCCCCGCATCCGCGGGGATGAACCGCTGTTCGTCTTTCTCTCCAGAGGTCAGGAGATCTGTTCCCCGCATCCGCGGGGATGAACCGCTAGAATAATCGAGAAGATTGAAAAATCAGAACTGTTCCCCGCATCCGCGGGGATGAACCGTTTACAGGAGCTGCGGCAGGGTTCTTCAATTCCTGTTCCCCGCATCCGCGGGGATGAACCGGAGTCACGTCTTTGAGAATCGCTTTATTGGTGCTGTTCCCCGCATCCGCGGGGATGAACCGCCTTTATCAGTTAAAACTTTATGATCTTTGGTCTGTTCCCCGCATCCGCGGGGATGAACCTGGGCTGTACTCATTCAAAAACCGTCTGATCTTCTGTTCCCCGCATCCGCGGGGATGAACCGTGTTGAAATCTTCCGCAACAGCAACGAGCTGTCTGTTCCCCGCATCCGCGGGGATGAACCGGGGGGTAAATTTTTATTTTTATAGGGGGTAAACTGTTCCCCGCATCCGCGGGGATGAACCGAACATTCTGCAATGATGATAGATGGCAGTCAGCTGTTCCCCGCATCCGCGGGGATGAACCGATGATCAACCCGGCC
>JAUYSF010000364.1 GCA_030696435.1 Desulfoprunum sp.
TGTCATTGGCTACAAAAATTCTATTGAAAGTATAGGCTGTAACAAACAGATCGTCAATTCGAATCCGGCAAATGTCATACTGTCCGGCGAAAAGGATATCTTCTATAACTCCGGTGCCATTACCGTCTTTTTCCAGAACCAACGCCTCGGCCCGTACACTGATATCATAGCCGTTTTCGGTGGCCTGTTCCGGGATGGCAAAAAACGGGAAATACCGCCGGGGGATCGTGTTCACATGGCCGAGAAAGGCGGCCACCCGCGCGGAGGCCGGTTCATTGTAGACCTTCTGGACATCGTCATATTGGCAGAGAACACCGTCGAGGAGGATGCCGATCCGGTCCGACATCATGAAGGCCTCCTGCAGATCATGGGTCACACTGATGATGGTGATCGTGTACTCCTTCTGAAAGGCACGGATAAATTCGGCCGTGCCGCTCTTGAGGTTCTTATCCAGGTTGGCGAATGGCTCATCCAACAGCAGAATCGAGGGGTTGACCACCATTGCCCGGGCCAGGGCCACGCGCTGCTGCTGGCCGGCCGAAAGCTGGTTCGGAAACTGCTGGTCTTTGTCGGCAAGGCCGAAATAGTCGAGCATGGCCATGACCTTTTCTTTGATCACGATTCTGGCCATCTTGCGGGTCTTAAGACCAAAGGCGACATTATCGAAGACCGTCATGGTCGGAAAGAGGACATAATCCTGAAAGACCAGGATAGCCGGATTGTGCAGGAGGTCGGCTTGCGAGCGGATGCTGCCGGAATCCGGCTGCTCAAGACCGGCGATGAGTTTCAACAGGGTGGTTTTCCCCGCCCCGGACGGACCGATGATCGAAACCAGCTCCCCTTGGGCGACTGAAAAAGAGACATTTTCCAGGATCCGCTGGCCCTGATAGTCTTTGCACACCGCGTCTATTGTAAGAAACATCGGGCCTCATTCAGGTAGGAGACAATTTTTCGAAAGGTGGCGTCACTTGCAAGCGCCCTGTTTTTACCGGTGTATTCATGCCAGGCCATATAGCACCAACTCAAGGCCCGCAGCAGGATCACTCGCTCCATGAATGCGGTCTTTTCCTGCAGTTCTGCAAGCGAGATGTCAAGGCCCAGTGCCTGTCTGTAAGCAGAGAGAAAATCTTTTTTGGCCTCTTCGCTCAGCCGGCAATCGGTCTTCCAGAGGGTCGTGGTCGGCACCAGAAAGTGGGCGAGATCCTGGTAACGGCAGGACACCACGGCTTTTTCCCAATCAACAAGGCAGGACCTGACCGGATTAATCAGAAAATTACCGGAATTCACCTCGGTATTGACCACACACAGGGAGTCACCTGCGAACAGCGAGGCTGAGCTTTGGGCAAGTGCCATAATCTTGTCGTGATAACCCAGAAGAAGGGCCCGGACATCGCTATAGCGCGCGCCATCATACCGCTGAATCAGGCCCAGGGATTCAGCGGCAATGTCACGGACGGGATCGGCCTGCACGATCAGTCGCGGATCGGTCGGCAGGGCGTGGATACGGGCGAATATCCCGGCGGCGGTGTCGAGGTCTTGGGCATAGTCCAGAGTTCGACCGGGGATATATTCCATAAGCAGGACACCTTTGCCGAGAACGCCACCATCAAGACTATAGCGATACGGCCGGGGTGTGACTCCCGAGGGATAGACCGCCTCAAGGACCATGAATTCATACTCGATCTGGTTGGCCAAACCGAGTTGCGTGCCGTGGTTGATCCGGAAGATAAAGTCGTTTTCACCATCGGAAACACGATAATTCTCATTATATTCGCCGGCCTCGAGAAAGGAGCAGTGCAAATCCCCAGTGAGCCAGCCGTTTCGTCTGATATATGAAAGTACCTGGGCTGATTTATCCGTCATTTGACACTCTGCGCATCCCTTTTGGTCTTCCTGGAAGACCTCTTATTTTGCAGGATTATTTCAACTGAATTCATCTCTTACAACAAATAAAAATACACTACCTACCCCTTCTCATCCATCATTTCATCCGTTATACCGGTATTGAGCGGAAGAAAAACAGGATTGGAGGGACATTACAGCCTGCCCCGAACTTCTCCATAGGAGTCGTCAAAAAACTCCTGAAAAACGAACTTCATCGGAAAATCGGAGAATATTTTCCGGAAATAAGGATTTTTTAGCCTGCATTGATTTTCGCACTAAACTCACGCAAGATAACCTCATGATACATGGTGACATAAATTGAATATTCTGAAATTCTTTCTTTGGCCAGAATTTTGCATGGAATGAGTTGCAGTATATTCCATCACGCTTTAGCGTAAAAGTGAGTACAGGGAGAGAATGAAATGAAAAAGAAATTTTTAGCAACATATTTGACAGGATTGATGATACTTGCCTCGATGGGGATTGCCAGCGCAAGTTCAATTGATGTTGGATTTAATCGAGTTACAGCTAATGTTCCACTAAACATTGGTAGTCAATTACACCTTAGTATTCTTGATGAGGGATCGGCAGGTGCTCAATATTCAATAGATATTGATGCAAACCAAGTTTTGTTTATATTCACTAATGTCATAGGAGTTTCTTCCAACATTAGCGAAATCTATATTGACGATGGCGATCTCGCTTTTGATCGTGATCAAATAATAAATAGCATATCTGGAACTACTAATTTTACTTCAGGAGCCAATCCGAGCAATTTGCCAGGAGCAAATCTTCTTAGTCCTGACTTTGAGGCTAATCCTGATCTTTCCATAGACGCACAAGGAGGTTCGTCGCTTGGCATAAACGCACCCGAGGATATACTAGGAATAGTCTTCGATGTATCTCCGAGCGTCTCTATTTTGAACAACATTAAGGCTGCATTGATCTCTGGTGATTTAAGAATTGGATTACATGTAAGAGCTATTGATAATGTCACGAGTGATGCATATGTAAACACTTCGCCCGTTCCCGAGCCAGCCACCATGTTCCTCTTCGGCACGAGCCTTGTCGGTCTGGTTGGTGCTGTTCGCAAACGCGGAAAAAAATAATCTCATTTCATTATCACCCAAGTCTTTCAAGGCAGAGTCGTTGTGACTCTGCCTTTTTTATTGCCATTCGCACATGCAGGAAAGGCACTTCCTCTGCGCCAGCCCGGAATTCTTCCCCGCAAAAAGAATAACAGAGGAAAGGTCAAGGTGCTTTTGGTATACTTCCCCCATGAAACTTCTCTGGAACTACAAGGATATCTTCGATCTCGAATATTTTCTCCACAAAGACTCGACCGCCCACACCGAGTCTTTGAGCCAGAGAGACCGTGCTGTTTTCCTCCAGCAAATCGAACCCTCACTCCACCAGAGCCCAAAAGGCCAGGAACGGTTGTTTATCCTGCGCACCTGGCTTGAACACCGACGCAAGACGGAATTCGGGGCAACGGACAGTCTGAGTCCGGGGGCGCTCTTCGCCGAGGCCCACCGTACCCTGCGGCTGATCTGTCTCGTCATCGGCCTGTTCTTCGGTTCCATCGCCGGTCTGACCTTTTTCAACTATGCCGGGACCACCCCGGTCAACATCTTCTCGTTTTTCGTTTTCTTTATCCTCACCCAGATCGCCATACTCCTGCTGCTCATCATCTCCTTCGTTCTCCGTTATCTGCTGCGCGGAAAAATCGTTTCTCTGCCGCTGGGCATACGGATCATGGGCGGATTGACCACAAAGACCATTCTCTGGGGCCATCGCAACATCCTCGGCAGGATGTGGGCAGAGTCGAGAGACAGTCTCGCCGCCTCTCTCGGCCTGCTCAAAGGCAACCAACGGATCTATGGCACACTATTTTTCTGGCCGATCTTTGTCCTCACGCAGCTCCTGGCCATCGGTGCCAATGCCGGCGTACTGGCCGCCACGCTGTTCAGGATCCTGACAAGTGACGTGGCCTTCGGCTGGCAGTCGACTGTCCAGTTCAGCGGCCGCACCTTGTTCGCCTTCGTACAACTGATCAGTCTGCCCTGGTCCTGGTTCATCCCCGGGGACTTCGCCCACCCTTCCCTCACAGCCATCGAAGGCAGTCGGATCATCCTCAAAGACGGCATTTCCCATCTCGCTACCCGTGATCTGGTCTCCTGGTGGCCATTTCTGATCCTGTGTCTCCTGGTCTATGGCCTGCTGCCCCGCGTTGTTCTCTACTTTCTGGCCATATACATGCAGTACAGGAGCCTCATGGAACTGCGATTCCAGCATGCCCCCTGCAACCGTCTGCTGCAGAGGATGCAGACACCACAGGTCTCGACCCAGGCTGCACCGGAATTCGAGCAATTACAGGAAAAGCTGCGATCTGATCAACCCTCCGCTGCAGATCCCGGCCCTGCCGCCAAACAGCCTTCTCTTACCCCCGTACTGGTGCTCATTCCTGATGATATTTACCCACTCGATGAAGAACGGATACAGCATCTCCTTGAAAATCGTGGTTTCACGATTGCCGAGCAGATCAGATTCATGGAAAATTACGATACCGACCGCGAGCTCCTTGAAACCCTCGCTGAACACGACTGGTCGAAAACCGAGGGGATAGTCATCCTCATGGAATCCTGGATGCCGCCACTGGTCGCCTTTCTTTCTTTCCTCGGCGAGATCCGCCGAGCCATCGGTCCGGATATCCCCATCGCAGTCGAACTTCTTGGAAAACCTGCAGCAGATGCCATTCCGGCCGCTGTCTCAACGGTCGACCGGGCTATCTGGGCCAAAAAAATCACGGCCCTGGGAGATCCCTGCCTGTCGCTGGAACCCCTCAGGGAGACCGTGGCATGAACAACACCAACCCTTTCAAGGTTAGCAACACAGAGGACCAAGACGATGGTACCTGAAATTGCCATCATGGGGCATCCGAACGAGGGAAAATCCTCGGTGCTCTCCACCTTGGCCGAAGACGATTCCGTCCGGGTCAGCTCCATTCCCGGTGAAACCACCCAGTGCCGCGCTTTTCCGGTGATTATCGATGGCCGTGAGGTGCTGCGCTTTATCGATACCCCCGGTTTCCAGAATCCCGGCCGGGTCCTCAGTGAACTGCGCAGGCTCTCCGGCCAGGGCGACAGAGTCGCAATCAGACAATTCAGAGAATACGCCAGGGCCATCCCGGAACTGCGCGATGATTGCGAGCTTCTCCTGCCCATTGAGGGCGGGGCAGGTATCATTTACGTTGTTGACGGATCACGGCCTGTTCGCAATGTCGATCGGGAAGAGATGGAGATCCTCCGGCTCTCCGGCAGGCCCCGCATGGCCGTTATCAACTGCAAGGATCAACGAGATGAGTATATCCAGGAATGGAAAGAGGAATTCCGCAAGACCTTCAACGCCAACAGGGTGTTCAGCGCCCACAGGGCAACCTACGCCGAACGCATCCTCCTCCTTGAGGCCCTGCAGTCCATCGACCAGGACTGGCACAAGGTCCTGGGCCAAGTCATCAGCGCCTTCAAGCGTGACTGGGCCGACCGCAACACCTCTACCGTCGATCTGATCGTTACCATGCTGAGTGACTGCCTCTGCCACCGGCTCTTCGTCGATACAGGGCCAGAGGAGATTGACAAGCCGCATGAGGAGAGCCTTCTCCGTTCCTATAACCAGGCCCTGGTCGAGAAAGAAACGGCTGTGCACCAAAAGATCCGCAGCTTGTTCAAACACAACATCTTCAACTACCAGCTGCCCGCCCGTTCGCTTCTCCGTGAAGATCTGTTCAATGAGAGGACATGGCAGATCCTCGGACTCTCAAAAAAACAGCTGGCCATCATTGGCGGTCTCAGTGGCGCTGCCATCGGGGCAGGTCTCGATATAGCCCATGCCGGTCTGAGCATGGGCATCTGGGCCACCCTGGGAGGAGCCGTCGGGGCGCTAGGTGCCCTCTTCGGCGGCGAGTCCGTCTCGGCCAATGCCACCTTCATGGGC
>JAUYSF010000409.1 GCA_030696435.1 Desulfoprunum sp.
CTCAAGCTCATCAGTTCTTGGCCGGATCACCCCCTCTACATTGAGGCGCTGGTTGAGGGCATTGAACAGGGCCTCCTGCACTTTTGCGGCCAGGATGTACAAATTGTCTACAGCGCCCACAGCCTCCCCGTGTCCTACATAAACGAAGGTGACCCCTATATCGATCACCTCATCCTCACGATCCGGGCAATTGAGAAAAAGACAGGAAGAAGCGGCAGACTCTGTTATCAGAGCAGGAGCGGGCCGGTCGAATGGCTTTCACCATCCACACCGTCAATGCTCAGGCTGCTGGCGGCAGAGGGTTGCAAAAATATTCTCATGATACCCATCAGTTTTATCTCAGACCATATTGAGACGCTGTATGAGATCGATATCCTTTACAAACACCAAGCTGAAGAACTCGGCATGCACCTTCTGTCAACCGCATCCCTCAACAGTCATCCCACCTTTATCGCCTGCCTCCGGGATCTAGTCCTGCACGCTGTAACTCAATAACCGTTCCCTGAAAAAACGAGATATTACGTCCAGGCCGTTCTTGCGGCTCAGACCTGAAATCGCCGCATCCTGACGTTCATCAGGATTGCAATCCCCATCATGGTTGTAAGGAGCGAAGAACCTCCGTATGAAACAAGAGGGAGAGGGATACCAACCACCGGAAGCAATCCCAGGATCATCAGGATGTTGATGACTGCCTGCCAGAAAATGAGCATGACCACGCCGAAGGACAATAAAACCCCGAACCGATCCCTGGCGTTCATGGCAATGTACAGGCCCCAAATCAGCATGAAAAAATAAATACTCAAGAAAATAAGGCTACCCACAAAGCCCCATTCCTCTCCAAATACAGAGAAAGCAAAGTCGGTGTGTCGTTCCGGCAGAAAATGTAAATGCCCCTGGGTTCCTTCTAAATATCCCTTGCCGAATTTTCCTCCGCTCCCTACCGCTATTTTTGACTGCAGGATCTGGTAACCATGCCCCATGGGATCATTTTCCGGATTGAGAAAAGTCTGTATTCGCTGTTTTTGATATGGCTTGAGAACCTTCTCCCAAGCAAACAAAATCATGCCGAATCCCGCGCTTCCCAAGATGAGATATGTCGATAACTTGAGGCGAACAAAAATGGTCATCGACACAAAAATGACACCCAGCATCATTGCAGTTCCCAAATCAGGCTGGAGCAGAATGAGAACAAAAGGCAGGCTTGTGAGCAGGATCGGGACACCAAGCTGTTTCAGCGAGTATCCATCCATGATCTCCTTACGGGAATAATAACTTGCCAAGGCAATGACCATCATGAGCTTGGCAGGTTCAGAGGGCTGGAGTTTGAAAAAACCGAGATTGATCCACCGCTGCGAGCCATTTGCTTCGTGGCCAATGAAAAAGGCGAGAATGAGCAGGCCGATAATAAGGACATAAAAAGGATAATTCCAGAAGAGCAATTCCTGATAATCAACACAGATAACCAGAAGCAGTACGACAAAACTCACAAGGAAGAAAATCCCCTGCTTGATGTATGGTGCCGAAGCGATGGAGGCAGGAGGATATGATGCACTGTAGAGATTGCAGAGTGCCATCGCACAAACAAGCAGGAGCAGCATAAGGAGGACAAAGTCAAAATTTGCCAACAACCTTCTATCGATGCGTATCATAGCACTCCCCTTTTTTGCTGATTCTGAACACAGGAACGGTTCTGATGGATTCTTGCCATATCAATGAACCTCTCCGGCAGGTGTTTCTGGTTGGGCATTCATGCGCTCGCGGAAATATTCCTTGAGGACGGCTGTGGCGATAGGTGTCGCCCCTGAGCCACCATGAAGACCATGCTCAACAAGGACCGTCACTGCGATTTCTGGATCCTCAGCCGGAGCGAAACAGGTAAACCAGGCATGATCCCGGAATTTATAGGGGATGTCTTCTTCTTGCAAATGCTTATAGACCGCCACTTTGACTACCTGCGCGGTGCCGGTCTTTCCCGCCACAGTGATGCCATCAAGCTTGGCATTGCGAGCCGTGCCGTGCGGGCCGTTAACCACCCCAACCAAGCCCTCACGTATCAGAGCCAAATAACCGTCCAGACCTTTTATTTCATTGAGCAACTCTGGTTGAAATTTGGCGACCACCGTTCCATCAGGATCAGTGACCTGTTCGACAAGTTGCGGCCGGTAGAGTTTGCCGCCATTGGCTAACGTTGCCGTCATCTGGCAGATCTGCAGGGGGCTTGCCAGGTTAAATCCCTGGCCGATGGCCGTCGAGAGGGTCTCGCCATCCTGCCATTTTGTCTGATAACGAGACATCTTCCATTTTTTCGTGGGAGTCAAACCACTCTTTTCGTGCTCCAGCTCTACACCTGTTTTCTGGCCAAGCCCAAATTTTTCTGCATATTCTGCGAGCTTATCGACACCAACACGCTGCCCAACCTGATAGAAATAGACATCACAAGATTCCTCTAAGGCCCGTTTTAGGGTTACAGTTCCGTGACCTTGCTTTTTCCAACAACCATACCGGCGATTGCCAAAAAAATAGTGCCCCGGGCAATAGAGAGGGGTGTCTGCGGTGATAGCCCCGGTTGCCAAACCGGCCAGAGCCGTGACGACCTTATAGGTTGATCCTGGCGGATAAGTCGCCTGTACCACCTTGTTCAGCAAGGGGTGCTTTGGATTGTCAAGGAGTTCTTTCCAGTTGTCTTGGGAGATACCACCGGTAAAGTCATTGAGGCGGATATGCGGTGTCGAGGCCAGTGCGAGCAATTTCCCGGTTTTTACTTCCATGGCAACAACAGCGCCTGATTTTTCGCCAACCTCCATCAGTCCTTCAGCTGCCTGTTGCAAATCAATATCGAGTGTCAGACGAATTTCTCTACCCGGTAAAGGATCGTCACTTTTCAGCAGTTGTCGCTCAAATCCTTTGGCATCGACCTCGGAGTAGTTGTTGCCCTTCTCGCCGCGCAGATCGGCTTCACGGAGTTTTTCCAGGCCCATTTTTCCGATCATGTCTCCACCACGATAAACTGAGCTCTTTGCGTTTTCCAGTTCAGCCTTGCTGATCGCCCCCAGATAACCAATTATATTTGCAGCTAAATCCTGATGCTGATAGACTCGAACAGGCTGTACTTCAATGCGAATTCCGGAAAATTCCTGGTTGTGGTTTTCAAGATAGGCGAGGGTCTTCCAGTCGATATCCTCTTTCAGTCGTATAGGTATATAGCGGGGGGTGTCCGCCGCGTCCCGAACCATTTTCCATAGGTTGAAGACATCTTCACCGAGAACGGGCGCAAGACGTTTAAGGACATCTCCGAGATCATGGGAATCCTCCCGGAGCAGGACGACATTGAATGACGGACGGTTGGTTACTATCTCCCGGCCTTTACGATCAAGAATATGTCCTCTCGGCGCGGCAACCTGACGGATTCGCACTCGGTTCGTGTCGGCACGATTCCTGTACTCCTCACCATTCCTGATCTGCAACGACCAGAGCCTGAGCACTATAAGGGAAAAGAAAATCAGAACAACGACAATGACTACCCCCATGCGCCGCCGCAAAATATCGAGGGCAGTGTCATCACGTTCGGCAATCTCGTCGACTTCTTTTGAAAAAATATCTTTGAAAATCATTGCTCTACCATGATCTATTCATCATTCAGGGTTTTCTGCGCAAGTGTCTTGGTTGGAGCTTTCTTTTCTGTAGGTATTCGCTGAGGGCATTCAGAAGGAGAAAACAGGGAATCGTTGCGACTACCAGGATGCCGGTCTCGCCAAAAACCCGGCCCCAGGACCATTCCGGGAGAAAATCAGGAAGGGTGAAGGAATACAGGCAATAGGTTACCAACTGCACGATAAAGTAACTGAGGCCTACCAGCGGGATCTGATACGTCGATTCCCTTAAAGGATTGTTGGTCGTCAAGGCCTTGAGCCCGGCAAACACCGCAAGGCACTCGAGGGGATAAACTCCAAGATTTATCCCCGTCAACGAATCCATTATCCAACCGAGAACAAATGTCAGCAGAAGTCCTGGCAACCAGGCGAAACGATAGGCCGTAAAGGCCACAATGATGAAGACAAAATCAGGACGCCCAATCCAAGCAGGAAAAGACTGGAGCAGGGTTGTCTCAAGGACAATCAGCAGAATACCTAATGCAAGAAAACAAAGAGTCAGCACCTTTAACCTGTCATTCAACGGATAAATTCATTTCCCGCAGAATCTTCTGCCTGTCTGTAGGATCAATAAGAACATACTCCAGTTTCTGAAAATCGACAGCAGGTTGTACCTCGATTTCCTGGAACATGCCCCTTTCCTTTTCCCGAACAGCAGAAACCACACCTAAGGCGATACCGGAAGCGAATACCCCGCCTATTCCGGCAGTGACAATATGATCCCCCACCGCCACATCAGTATTTTTCAATACATAGTTGAGGACAAATCCCTTTTCACCAGCCCCTTTCAGAATCCCTCGCACCCTATTCTTCTGAACCATGGCATCAATAGCACTGCTGGGTGCATTGGCAAGCAGTACTTTGGAGTAATGCTCGGAAACGTGAATAACCTGACCGACGACCCCTTCAGGCGTCAGGACCACCATTCCGTCCGCAATATCATCGGCCTTACCGCGATCAATCAGGATGGTCTGAAACCAGTAGGCGGGATCCTTGCCCACCACTCTGGCCGTAAGCAATCTAAATTCTTGTTTCTCCTTGAATTCGAGCAGGGTTTGGAGATGAAGATAGGTTCTGTAGGCTTCACGGTATTCGCCAAGCTCAGACATATATTTATCGACAAGAGTATGGAGTCGCTTGTTTTCCGCCCTCACACTCCAGAGACCGACATAATCATCGGTGAAATCACCAATTCCGTCAGCCAACCTTGAGGCCACTTTCTGCAGGGGACTTATAACATCGAGGGTAAGCTGGTGCGCTGCCCCGAACCTGTCTCCGATCATAGAGGCAAGTACGAGTAAAGCGACGGTCAAAAGAGTTCCACCAAAGAGAAGAAGTCTGATGGTTGCTATCCGGGATTGCCCTTTTTTGTCGCTAGCTCTTTTTCTCACAAATCACGTTGTAGTATTCAAGGACAAAACTGAGATTCTGCTCCCTTCGTCGACCTTTGCGGGAGATTATCATTCTATTGTTACTTCCCGGAGTATATCCAGATTATCGAGGGCCTTGCCCGAACCCAGAACGACCGAGGACAATGGATCGTCCGCCACAATAATAGGCATCCCGGTGGCCTCTTTCAGCCGCTTGTCAAGATTTTTCAGCAATGCCCCGCCCCCAGTCAGGACAATCCCCTGGTCAACGATATCAGCAGCAAGTTCAGGTGGAGTCACCTCAAGAGCCACCCGAACGGCCTCTACGATTACATCAACCTGTTCGGCAATGGCCGACGAGATTTCATCGGCTGAAATCGTCAGGGTCTTCGGCACACCGGAAACCAGATCACGTCCTTTGATATCCATCGTTTCATAAGGCTCCTGGGGCAGAACATTGCCTATTGTCGTTTTAATAAGCTCTGCTGTCCGTTCCCCGATCGCCAGGTTGTGCTTCCGCTTGATGTACTGCAGAATTGCCTCATCCATCTTATCACCGGCGACCCTTACTGATTTAGCATAGACGATGCCGGCAAGCGAGATAACCGCCACCTCCGTCGTCCCACCGCCTATATCAATGATCATATTGGCGGTCGGTTCAGTTATCGGCAGGTTCGCCCCGATGGCCGCAGCCATCGGTTCTTCAATGAGATATACCTCTCTAGCCCCTGCAGATTCTGCAGATTCACGGACAGCACGTTTTTCCACCTGGGTGATTCCCGAGGGTACGGAAATAATAATCCTAGGATGAACAAGGGTCCGCCGATTGTGCACTTTATTAATAAAATACCTGAGCATGGCCTCTGTCACTTCAAAGTCGGCAATGACGCCATCCTTAATCGGCCGTATCGCTGTGATATTGCCTGGAGTTTTTCCAAGCATCATTTTTGCCTCATGGCCAACGGCAAGAACCTTGCTCATCCGCCCATCCTGTCTCACTGCTACAACAGACGGCTCTCGCAGCACTATTCCCTTACCTTTTACATACAAAACGGTATTAGCTGTGCCAAGATCGATTGCCAGATCGTTAGACAGCCAACCAAACAGAAAGTTAAATGGTGAATACATACATTCTTCCTTGGGGTGAAGAACACCTTGCAGTGTTATTGATTTATCGGTCCAGTCCGCAGAAAAACTACGCTGGAATGAAAAAGATATCTTGGGAATGCCATTGAGGTTGCCCCTCAAAAGACCACGGAGCATACCAAGATTCCCGCTCCATAGCAACAGCTATGCATTTTCCCCATAAAAATTTTGGGAATTTGGTTGACA
>JAUYSF010000453.1 GCA_030696435.1 Desulfoprunum sp.
TTGTTTTCGATGAGGAGGAAACCCTGTTCTACAAAGGGTAGGGGGAGAGGGAAGAGGAATTGCTTATCGCCGTTCATATGTACCTGGGCTAGTTGAAACAATTCGAGAGTTGTCAGGATACGGTTGGTGTGCTCGGCGATGGTGTCGGCCCCTTTGAAGTTCTGGCCGATCTCGAGAAGCGCCGCCTTGAGGGTTTTACTTGCGCCGCCCGTGTCTCCTTGGGCGAGAAGCCTTTCAAGTGACAGACCAAGTCGGTCGATGAGCTGCTTGAGGATGGCACCGCCTTCATCCCCCACAAGGGGGGTCTGTTGGAGGGAAAAATAGCTGTCCAGGACGTTACGCGTTGTCGGCGTCAGAGTTGCAAGAGTTGTCGGAGACTGCTGCAATGACTGAAAGAGCGCTGTAATATCGATGTTCTTGCCGATGAGGGTGAGTGAGCGACCGAGGAACTGATTGAGGGTGTCTGAGACGATCTTTAGTTCGATCTGTGGTGTTGTAGTCACCACTTGCAGTTGCAGGGTCTGGCCGGGGGCGAGAGAGGCTTCCGATTGGGCTATTAATCGATTACCACCGATATCGATAAGAAAACGGTTGTCTGCTTGAACTTCAAGAACCAGAGCCTTGAGAAACTGTCCCGGTTGGCCGGGCGCCTGGTCTTGAGGTTGTCTGTCGCCATACCGCGGGACCGATGAACTTACCGGTGCTACTCCTGAAAGAGGTGTAATCGTGTTCATAGGTTCTTTTCGACCAACAGCTCGGAGATCTTAAGTGGGGGCTCAATTTTCAAGACATGCAGGTAAAGATGATGGAGCCGGGTGCTGAAACATGAACATTTTTCGTGGGGAAGTCTCAGGTCAGGAGTTTGGCTGCAAGGTTTCCTTGAGTTGTCTTCGCTGTTCATAGAGGCAGTTGGAGATGATGATATCCCGTTGTTTGGTGGGAATATCATCAAAATGCAGGGCGATATGCCACCGTCCTTTGCGCACCCTGCGGGTATAGACAACATGGCCCATGCATGCGATGGAGGCCTGGGGGGAGGAGAGTTCCAGGGTGATTTTGATTCGTTGCCTGTTCTGACATTCCTCGCCAAAAAGTGCCAGGATCCCCGAGCCTGAGATATCAAGGGTCTCTCCGGCCAGCGACCATTGACGCGAAAGATCTTCGCTGGATTCCGGCTCAAAGCTGATGGTAACCGGTGCATGGATGGAGACCCGGAAAAATTCACGGAGGCCTGTCGGGTCAATACTGCTCTTGGCTGTGAGTTCCAGCGTGCGATCACCGATTATTTCTTCAATCTTGGCGCTCAGTGAGAGGGGAGCCTTGTCTTCATCGTGATTGCGTATCGAGATAGAGCAGTACTGCGACATATTGATCTCTTTCGGCAAGATCTTCGGAGGAAAAACCAGGAAAAAGCGCGGGGCTATCCCTTCCTTGTAGATACAGTCAAAATGCAGTATCTCGCCAGTCGTTGTCGAAAAACTTATTCTGGCAGATTGACTGTCGGTGATAGATTTGATGAGATGGGTAATGGCTGAATCAGACACGATAAAATATAAAGATTGAATTAAGTTGTTTCTATTGCTGATCTTTTACCTGAACCTTCAGGCGAAGTAGGCGTCTTTGCAGAATCAGGCAGCAACCTATGATCTTGTCCCGGTCCTCGGTTGAGATGTCGTCGAAATGATAGGCCACTTCGTAGTGTTTGTCACTGATCTTTTGGGTTCGTACTGGATGGGCAAGAACAGATATCGTTTCAGGCTCCAGGGTAGGCAGGGTGATCTCGAGTCTGATCTGTTTGTCCATTGGCGGTGCCTGCGAGAAAGTCGCTAAAATTCCACTGCCGCTGATATCCACTGTGTTACCGGTTAGTGACCATGGCTCTCCCTGCTCGCCGAAGACCTCC
The DNA here is from genome assembly GCA_030696435.1 of Desulfoprunum sp. Classification (GTDB taxonomy): domain Bacteria; phylum Desulfobacterota; class Desulfobulbia; order Desulfobulbales; family Desulfocapsaceae; genus Desulfoprunum. The sequence goes on from JAUYSF010000453.1 coordinate 1,904, forward strand.
GATTGAAATGATCTACCGATAACCATTGTGGCGGCATCCACCCGAAAGAATTCTCTTAATTGAGCATGAGACATGGACTTGACCATGACCATTTCGAGGACCTGATCGCCTGTTATTGCCTTGATTTTAGCCTCAATGGTGAGATTGGGGCCACCCATGTCTATGCTGATGATGGCAGTTTCCTGAGCATTAATGGCGTCAATAGGCAAAATTCCCTTCGAAAAGAGCAGGTTGAAGTTTGGCGGAGATGTTTTCTGGTAGACGCAATGTGCCCTGTAACGCTCTTTCCCGCCGATGATGGGCAGGAAAACGCGGACCGGCTTGTTGTTGGCGATAGTCTCAATAATGGCGGTTTCTGATGTCATAGTTACGTATTCGCTGAGAAGGAAAAAACATTGTAACGGAAATCTTGTCCCTTCGTTTATTAAGAAGACATTTTTCTGCAAAGAATACTAGCATCAAACTATTGTAGTATCAAGGATTCATGGCTGAAAACCAAATATTCTCTGATCTCATGGCTCTCTGGCGAGAGGGGAGAAGCTTTACATAGGCAGGCAGACCTGGATTGAGCTACTGGGAGCCCAGGCGAGGGAGTCGAAAAAAATCTCGATCATGACTGGTGGCGGAGGCATGGGAGAAAGGGCTGCGACAACGTCACGCGATTGGCTGGGCTGGCATAAATAGAGCCTGCAGCAGCAGTAGAGATTTCCTTAAAGAGATGATGAGGCCATGGTTCTTTGCAAAGTTCAAAGGGCTCCTGTGGCAGTCCTGCCGCTCAAAGTATTTGTAGATTTTCACCAGGCATTGAGACTCAAGGCAAACTGGTCTCGGGATGTCCTTGATGCCCCCCACACCATCACTCGCGAGATTGTCAACTTTCATACACTACGACACCGGTAGTCTCTGGTCTGTAGCAAGAGGACTGGCGCGCAACGTCCAGAAGTATAGGGCACTGCTCATGGCCGCCGACTCACCACGGCGCGGCGATCTGGACGGGCGCGGGGCGTTATCGATGGAGGCATTGATTGAGTTTTGTGAATTCTTTCTGATAATCTGCATAGATCAGGTCGAATTCATGGCCACGCTTCTCGATCCTGAAGACCTGCTCCGGCGCATGGACCTGCATATCAAAGAAGAGGTGCAGACGGGGCGATTTCCCAAAGGATCTTTCCCTTTGCTTCGTGAAGCATTGTTGGCCGGTGAGGTGCAGCGGGGGCAGGCCGGAGAGATTACCCGGTTACGGGGAGCGGATGGCGCGAAATGTTGTTTCTGAACTGATAAAAAGGGATACCTGAAATCAGAGAGCAGCCGTAAGCCGCTTATCCTCTCTTTTCCGATTGATGCTGTTGAGCGATGGTTTTCACGGCTCTACCCAACTGTTTGAAGATTCAGCAATGAAGCTGGTGGTATTGATAAAGGTCATAAATCAAGCGTCTCTGGTATCGAGAGAAGTGGCAACGAGCGCCCTGACCGAGTTCCTAGTCAGCCTGTAAACTACCAGATCACCGATTCAGATAGTCTTGGAAAAGGTGGGGCTGTCAGAATAAGAAAGTCGGTGCAGGGAAATCTGTATCGGCTTTTTTTATGCCACACTCATTTCCATGTATATTCGCAAAACATCTATCAAAAGCACGAAGGACGGCTCTCAATATTATATACATAACGCCATAAATAATTGCGCATGTATCCGGATAGTGGTAAGCTTTTTTCATGAAAGCACTCACTATCTCAGACCCGGAAACTATGGTGCTCGCGCTTCAAGATGAAATACGCCGTTCCCATGAGGCGCGCTATGATCACCGACTTCATGCCGTACTTCTTGTTGCGCAAGGCGGAACCTGTCCGGAAGTTGCGGCAATGCTCGGTGATTCTGTAAGGATTGTCCAATATTGGACAAACCGCTTCGAGACTGAAGGATTTGCGGGTCTTGCCGATGCGGATCGGTCTGGGCGCCCTCCAAAGCTCGCGGAGCAACATTTGGCTGTCATAAATAATGCTTTGCGAGAGTCTCCCGCTGACTTTGGCTTCAGTACAAATTTTTGGGACGGCAAGACACTCTCGTCATTTATCGAAAACCGATTCGGTATTGCTCTCGGGGTGAGACAGTGCCAACGACTTTTTCGCCAACTTGGTTTTCGTCTGCGCAAACCCCGACCCGTGATTGCCAAAGCAGACCCGGACAGGCAAGCAGAATATAAAAAAACTCCAAGAAATTATGACTGATCCGCAATTTGATCTTTGGGCCATTGACGAGGTCCATTTTCAACAACATGGCTCACGAAGTCGGATGTGGGTTGTACCGGAGATAAAGGACCCTGTCTTGATGCATGAACCAACTCGTCGCAAGATTGGCTATTTCGGTGCGGTTCGTCTTCGTGATGGTAAATTTGTCTATCGACGAGAACCAGGCAAGTTTAATGCAGAGTCGTTTGGTAACTATCTTAAACAACTTCGTAAAGCAAGCTGTCAATCCGGAAAGAAAGTAGTCGTCATCATAGACAATGCGCGCTATCACCATGCCATAATGCTCAAAGAGTACCTCCAAAAATGCTCTGATCGTTTCAATCTCATTTTTCTACCACCCTATAAGCCCTGACCTTAACCCGATTGAAAGGGTCTGGAAATTGACTCGAAGGTGCAGCGCTCATAATCAATATTTCCCTTCGCTGGAATCTCTTACTTCTGCCGTTGAGACAAAATTCGATGAATGGACAACGAGAAGTCAAATTCTGAAGAAATTATGCGCAATATATTAAGACGCTATGTATAGATTGCCTGGTAACTTCGAGCATCCTGTGGTGGGTCTGGTGGAAACTCTCCTTGAGGAGACTGTCGTTCATGATCAGGGCAGTCAGCTCTCGCTTGAAAAATCGGTAACGCCAATTGAATTTCTGGATCATTACGAAAGTATTCTCTATTGCCTCCAGCGTTCCCGGTTGAAGATCATTGAAAATGAAAAAGTACTGTTCCATGCCGTAGGTATCCATCTGCTCGAAGATGACCCGGATGATGTCTTCCTTGTTGCGAAAATGGTAATAAAGATTGCCTGGGCTAATGCCGGCGGTAGCGGCGATATGGTTGGTCGAGACGGCCTTGGTGCCCTGCTCGTTTGTCGTACATTTTTGAACAGCATCGAAAGATAATATTTGCGTCCGGATCGGCCCTGTCGGAAAACATCTGTTTTACGACAGGGAGTACTTGCAATTGAAACCTGATTAAGTTGTATTAATATATAATTTAACTCATCGGAGGTACATCATGTACACAACTACTCTGCGGAAGGTCGGCGGCTCAATTATGTTGGCCGTTCCTCCTGCCATCCTCGATCTGCTGCACTTGCGCGCCGGTGCAACCGTCGGATTGGCTGTCGATCACGGGCGACTGGTGGTTGAACCAACTCCACGACCACACTATAGCCTGGATGAACTGCTCGCCCAATGCGATGTATCGGCTGAGATCAGTGAGGAAGATCGCGCCTGGCTGGAAAGCAAGCCGGTCGGAAGAGAGCTGCTGTAATGGAGCGCGGAGATATTTATCTGGTTTCGCTGGATCCGACTTCAGGCCATGAGCAACAGGGGACGCGGCCTGTGCTGGTTGTGTCTGCCTCCGCTTTTAATCGGCAGACGAAAACACCGGTTGTATTACCGATTACCAGCGGCGGCAATTTCGCTCGCACGGCAGGTTTTACCGTATCTTTGACGGGAGCAGGTACGAGCACAACTGGTGTTGTCCGATGTGACCAGCCTCGTGCCCTCGATTTAGGTTCGCGCAATGCGCGTAAGTTGGAAAGCGTCCCGGCAGAGATAGTGGATGAAGTGCTGGCGAAGCTCACACCGATCTTCGACTAATTCAGCTGACGACTGGTGACACATTATGCAGAAATATCCAGATAGTCAGATAGACGATACGTCAGAAACATCAAGGAAACAGAAGACTCGTCGTGACCGACGAGAGACAGAATGTCGTGACAAAATCAGATCCCACAATCATTGCGGTATTGATCATCTGACTCGGCGACTCAGCCAATCGTGCAAAAATGTGCTGTTCGGTCCCGTGGATTACCTTGCATTCAACCTTGATTATTTGCGAACCCTGTCTCGTCTTATGAACCGTGGCGAAATCTAGATCTTCATCAATGACCCGCTTTGGATTCCGAGGCCGCCCTGGTTTACCTGTCGGTGGCAGAGGAGCCAGTTGATGAAACAACTCACCCAAGACCGTGCCGTAATGGGGCAGTTCATCTGAGACAAACAAGGGCTTTCCCTGACAGCGGTCGGTCAAATCCTTCAACATCTGCCGAGCATCGTCCAGCTCGCGTCCACCAATCCAGAACGTAATCAGTAGTCGCGTTGGTGCGTCGATGGCCGTCCAGATCCACGT
>JAUYSF010000471.1 GCA_030696435.1 Desulfoprunum sp.
AACCTTGACGTGGTGATGTGCCACGAAATCACCACCCCCATCGCCATCATGGATCTTGTCGAAAAAGGCATGGACAGGGTCTTTGACAGAACCAAGATCAAGGCGGTCATCGACCATGTCACCCCGGCCAAGGATTCCAAAACCGCCACCCAGGGCAAGATTATGCGGGATTGGGCGAAACGGCACCAGATTGAAGACTTCTTCGATGTCGGGGCAAACGGAGTCTGTCATGCCCTTTTCCCTGAAAAAGGTTTTGTCAGACCTGGCTATACGGTCATCATGGGCGATTCGCACACCTGCACCCACGGGGCCTTTGGCGCCTTTGCCGCAGGTGTCGGGACCACCGATCTCGAGGTCGGCATCTACAAGGGCGTCTGTTCCTTCAGGCTTCCTGAGACCCTAAAGATCGTAATTAGCGGCCAACTCCAGACCGGGGTCACTGCCAAGGACGTTATTCTCGCGGTCATAAAAAAACTGACGGTGAATGGCGGCACGGACAAGGTCATCGAATTCGTCGGACCGGTAGTGGACGCAATGACCATGTCGGCCAGAATGACCATCTGCAATATGGCGGTCGAGGCTGGAGCCACCTGCGGCATCTGCCTGCCCGACCGGGTCACTGCCGAATATCTCTGGCCTTTTATCAAGGATGACTACGCCACGCTCGAAGATGCCGTAACGGATTATGCCAAATGGCATTCTGACCGGGATGCCGAATATGCCCAATCCCTTGAGCTTGATGTCACCGACCTCGTCCCCCAGATCACCTTCGGCTTCAAGCCCGATCAGGTCAAGAATATCGATGAAATGGCCGGAACCCCGATCGACCAGATCTATATCGGTTCCTGCACCAACGGTCGCATTGAAGATCTGCGGGATGCCGCTCTGCTCCTCAAAGGCAGGAAGCTGGCAAAAGGGGTCCGGGGCGTGGTAACGCCTGCAACCCCGAAGATCTTCAGCCAGGCCCTTGATGAAGGCATCATCAAGACATTCATGGATGCCGGCTTCTGCGTCCTGAACCCCACCTGTGGGGCCTGCCTGGGCATGAGTTCCGGAGTTTTAGCGGAAGGTGAAGTCTGCGCTTCAACGACAAACCGCAACTTCAACGGTCGGATGGGCAAAGGTGGCATGGTCCACCTCATGAGCCCGTTTTCAGCAGCAGCTGCTGCCATAACCGGGGTCATTACCGACCCGAGAAAATATCTTTGATTTAGAAATAAGAGGTTTCAGATATGAAAGAATTTGGTGGTCCAGCAGTCTTTCTGGACAGAAACGACATCAACACCGACGAGATAATCCCGGCGAAATACCTCACCGAAATCACCAAAACCGCCCTCAAACCCCACCTTCTTGAAGATCTTCTTCTTGACGGAAAGCCCTTTGAGGCCCACTCCGAGGCCATGCAAAAGGCCCAGGTGGTGATATCAAGGGCCAATTTCGGCTGCGGCTCCTCACGAGAACACGCCGTATGGGCCTTTGAGGTCAACGACATCAATGTGATCATCGCCGAAAGTTTTGCCCGGATCTTCAGACAGAATATGTTCAACTGCGGCATCCTGGCGATTGAACTAAAAAAAGAGAATCTCGACACCCTCTTTGCCATGCAGGGCTCCATCCAGATTAAAATAGATCTGCAGAACAGTACCATGACCGCGATATCCGACAACCCGGCCCAGAAGGATGCCTCCTGCTCATACCAGATGAACGCCCTGGATCGAGATCTCGTAGCAGCCGGCGGCTGGCTGGCCTTTGCCGACCAACGGTACTGATCACCCAGTATCTATCTCCTTCATTCCATAAAAAAAGGGCCTCGCCTGGATCATCAAGAGATCCAGGCGAGGCCCTTTCACGTTGGTTCTTCTTTGGACTACAGCCCCAGTTTCTGCAGCTGCACGATGAGTTCTTCCTGCTCCTGGCTCAATTCTTTTGGCACCTCAACACCAAGTCGGACATAGATATCGCCACGATCGCCTAGAGGGCCTTGGGGGAGCCCGTGACCTTTCAGGCGCAGTCTCGATTCATTGACCGAACAGGGAGGGATGGTGACCGAAAATTTCTTACCCTCAAGGGTCTCGACCTCGACTTTTGTCCCCAGACAAGCCTCACTGAAGGGAATCAGCTTCTCAATGATCAGATCATCTCCCTCACGGGTAAAACGATCATGGGCCGCAACATCGACCTTGAGATACAGATCTCCCGGAGGTCCACCAGCAGGCGAAGGGTTGCCTTTTTCCTTCAACCTCAATTTTTTTCCAGCTTCAATCCCTTTGGGTATCTTGACACTGACATTCTGGGCAGAGCCATTGGTGCGCAGGGTGATATTTCTCTCGGCGCCGTGCATGATATCTTCCAGAGTGACGGTTATCTGGTAGGTCAGATCCTGGCCTTTGGCGGGCTGTTGGCCGCAACCTCCCGAACCGCAGCCCTGCCCGGCCATATCCTGCCCGAAGAACGAGAACTGCCCTGGGCCACCACCCATATTCGAGCGAAAGTGCATATTCTGCTTGCCTCCGCCGCCAAAGTTGAATTGCCTCAGAATATCGTTGATATCAAAATTTCGAAAAATATCCTCTTGGGAGTAGCGCTGGTGGAAATTCGCAGAACCATAGGTGTCATACTGCTTTTTCTTCTCAGGATCGGAAAGAACGGCATAGGCCTCACTGATTTCCTTGAACTTCTCTTCAGCTGCCTTATCACCGTCGTTCTTGTCGGGATGATATTTTAAGGCGAGTTTTCTATATGATTTTTTAATCTCAGCGGGTGTAGAACCCTTGGTTACACCTAAAATATCGTAGTATTCCATTACAGTTGCATAACAATGTGCGAGTGGCTCTCTCTACTTTTCCTAGAGAGAAGTGAAGCTATTCCTTTTGTCTGTTCCTCTCAGCACAATATGACTGCTTGGAGATGAGGTCAAGACCGCCTCTTCAGGGAAAACGGACACTGACGAGACACAAAAAACCTGTCTAGACAAAGAACCCACCCCTATTTTTCCTGTTTGTGCATATACAATCTCTAAAACGGCACATCCTCACCCGTTCCCATCATTCCCGCCGGAGGTTCGGGAAATGAAGAATCCTGATAGCCGCCGCCGTAACTCTCCTGATCAGATCCGCCACGAGCGCTCAACATTTTCATCTCCCGGGCGATAATCTCGGTGGTGTATTTTTCATTGCCGTTCGGATCCGTCCATTTTCTGGTCTGAATCTTTCCTTCAATGTAAACCTTTGAGCCTTTGTGGAGATACTCGCCGCAGATCTCAGCAAGACGGGCCCAGGCCACAATCCGGTGCCACTCAGTCTGATCCTGCATCTGACCATCTTTGCCTTTGAACTTCTCGGTTGTTGCCATCCGAAAAGTAGCGACAGCTGCTCCGCTCTGGGTGTATCTGATCTCTGGATCAGCGCCTAAGTTACCGATAAGTATTACTTTATTTACCATGACCTGTTCTCCTTGGAAGATAAGCAAATAGTTTTTATATGTCGACTGAGCCGCAGTATACGATAGAATTCCCAAAGGACAAGTTTTTATCTCAAGGCCAAAAGAGAATTCTCACAAGGCACCTTCAGTCCTTGCGTACGGCGATAATCACCCGGCCGGAAAAACCGTCTTGTCCAGCATGGCGGCAATTCCACCGAATTGATCGGGGATATAGCCCATCACCTCTTGCCAGATTTCCTTGCTTTCCATGCAGAAATAAATGCAGGTCTCGGGGGCGGCCCGTTCTTTAAGCAACTGATAGATCAAGCGGTACAAGGCGACGCGATTTTTCCGATAATATCGTGACTTGCCATCAAGACCCTCAATAAATTCCTGAAAATATATGCCTGAACCGGGAAACCGATCAATACCGATCTCTTTGAGTTTTGGCAGAAACCGTAGAGCCCCGAGGGAAATCCAGGCGATTGACCGGGCTGGAACCGTCTTAAAAAGCAGCTCGATCGTTGCCGGATATCCATCCTGCCACCCCGGATAATCAATTAGGGGATCGAAATGAAATGCCAGTTTATAGCCCCACTCAGCGCACTGTCGTGCGGCCTCAAGGCGTTCCGTGAGAGTTGCCGAACGGAGCTCTTCATGCTGCATGATCTGCGGGCTGTTGAGTGACCAGGCAATTACCGTATGCCCATTGTGTTTGAGTCCTATGAGGTTTGCAATGACAGCACTCTTGGTCTTCAATTCAAGCACGGCGTTGTTTTTTTGGGCAAAGTATTCCACCAGAATCTTACTCAATCCTGTCAGGCGATCAAGGGCCAGGGAATCGGTAAACTCGCCGGTACCGATCCTGAACAGGCGATCTGGCTCGGCATCAAGGGCCAGGTCGAGTTCTGAGAGCAGGACACCAATGTTGACATACGAAGTGATCCAAGGCTTGTTGAGATAGGCCTGGAGGATGCAATACACACAATCCATCGGACAGTTCATGCCGGTTGTGAGCACCTGGTATGAACAGCACTGATATTCCTTGGTCCCCGGGCAGGGCTTGAAAAACTGACCTCTGTTGGCGCAAAGATAGAGGTGCTGTTTACCGAAACGCAGGTTTTCCGGATAGTCGCAATCAAATTGCAGAGGTTCTTGACGGTCGGCAACAACGGACCAGGGCAAACCGGCTCGATCAAGTATTTCACGGGTATAGGCCAGATCCAGACAGCTCTCTTCGACATGGATATGCTTGAGATAGAGGGAAGGATCCTTCCACGAATGCTGTTTTTTCATAGGTTGGGTTAGTATATTCACACCGAATGGGGGAAATCAGTTTCCAGGGAAGTTGCCAGGCGCAAGAGATGGTGCCCTTCTGCGATTTTACCGTATTTGAGACAGCCTTTACCATATACCAAGCATTTCTTTATAAGCTCCCGCCTGGTCTCTTTTTCCTGAACAGCAGAAAGCACTCCGGACTTCATAAGCCTCAGTAGGGATTCTATCCGGAATCGATCCATGCCCGTACGGTATTGGTAGGAGACTTGGTCGTCTCTGCCCCCTTCTTTCACCGTAAGGGCCTCATCGACCAGCAGAAAGGCGTAACGGCAGCTGCTCCGCAGCCAGAAATCATAATCTTCACAACAACGCATCGACTCATCAAACAGGCCAATTTGGCAAAAAATTTCTTTTTTCAGCATAACCGTTGACATGCCAACAGTGCACAGTTCAAGACAATGGCTGAAGATATCACCATGACTGGGAATATGCCTCTTTTTCTGATTCAAATGCTGGCCACATCGCAACCAGCGTTCTCGGGTATGACTGACACAATAGTGAGGATATTTCTCCATCAGGTAAAACTGCTGTTCCAGTTTTTTTCTCTGCCAGTGATCATCCGAATCAAGAAAGGCAACCGTCTCACAGCGGGCCTTGTCTATTCCAAGATTGCGGGCCGCGGCCGGGCCCCTGTTCTCCTGAGAGATCACGTGAATATCTATGCCGTGATGATCCGCTAAAAAAGCAGCAAGTGTCGTGTGGCTTTCATCTGTTGAACCATCATCAACAACAATAATCTCCTCGCAGCTCACCGTCTGGTTAAAAACAGAAATCAGGGCTCGACAGAGCAAGGCCGAACGGTTGTAGGTCGGAATGATGACCGACACAGGGATTTTCGTTGTTTTCAAGGACAATACTCTGTAATTATAAATTAAATTGTATTATATATGGCATTTTTCCTGATGAATACGGTATAATCTTTGATTTGAAATTATACTCTTTCCCCTACAGAAGTTTAAATAAAAGATCTTAATATTAGTCAATGACCACAGATATACTTATAAATTCAAGGAGCTACGAAGTCAGGCTGGCCCTTGTTGAAAATAACATCCTCACCGAGTTCCATATGCAGAGGCCAATGGAAAAAGGCCTTAAAGGAAACATCTACCGAGGAAAAGTGGTGCGCGTCCTGCCGGGAATGCAGGCAGCCTTTGTCGATATCGGCCTGGAACGCACAGGGTTTCTCTACGTTGATGATGTCTATGTCTCGGAAAAAGATATCAAGAATCGGATGATCGGACAAGTTCGCGTCCTGCCTCTGGATGACCTTTCCCCGGTTCAGAGCGAAAACAGCACACGACGCACGCAGGGCCTGAATATCGAGGAACTGCTCAGTGAAGGACAGGATGTCCTCGTCCAAGTCTCAAAAGACCCCATTGGCACCAAAGGGGCGCGCCTTACCTGCCATATCACCCTACCCTGTAGAAACCTGGTCTTCATCCCATTGACCGACCATATCGGCGTCTCCAGAAAGATAGAAAACGAAGAGATCCGGACCATTCTCAAAGAGCAGATCGAAGAACTTCGCCCACAAGGCACCGGTTTCATTGTCAGAACCGTCGCTGAGCATGCAAAGGTCGAGGAGCTCGAAGCGGATATGGAGTTTCTGATGCTCCTCTGGGACGAAATCAGAGATCTTGCCAGAAGCTCAAAGATACCATCCCTGGTTTATGAAGATCTTGATATCACCCTCAGGTCCGTGCGGGATCTCTTTACCAGTGATGTCGACAGGCTGATCATTGATGACAAGGCCGCCTATGAAAAATTGCTGCATTTTGTCCGGGCCTTTGCCCCTCAACTGCAGGAAAGAATCAGCCTCTACCAGGGAACAGCCCCTCTCTTTGAGACCTACGGCATTGAGGTTGAAATTACCCGCGCCATTGAGAAAAAGGTCTGGCTCCGCTCCGGTGGTTACATCATCATTGAGAGTACCGAGGCGCTTTCCGTCATTGATGTCAATACCGGGCGTTTCGTCGGCAAAAACGATCTTAATGAAACAATCTTCAAGACCAATATGGAGGCCGCCAAGGAAATCGCCTACCAGTTGCGCCTCAGAAATATCGGTGGCATAATCATCATTGATTTCATCGATATGGAAGATGAGTTTCACAGAGAAGAGCTCTTTGCCTCTTTCAAAGAAGCAGTGAAAAAAGATAAAAGCCGGATCAATATTCTGAGGCTGTCAGAATTCGGCCTGGTGCAGATGACCCGCAAGAGAAGCAGTGAGAACCTCCACCAGATGATGTGTGAGCCATGCCATTACTGCGCCGGCGAAGGCATGCTCAAATCCTGCCGGACCATCTGCTATGATATTTTCAGAAAAATCAGCAGGAATGCGGCAAAGGCCTCAGGGAATACCGTGACCGTGCGTGTCCATCCCCGGATAGCCGACATGCTGCTCAAGGAAGAAGAACTGACCATTATCCAACTGGAGCAAGATATCTCCAAGAGACTCATTGTGGCCCCGTCAAAGGACCTCCACATCGAAAAATACGAAATTATCTGGCAGAGATAATCGTTTTTTGCCCCAAACTTTTCAGTGTATTTGACTCAAGGAAATTCCAGATCATGAAGACCAAGCCAACCAGACGTCTCAAAAAACAAGCGAGTATATCCGTCAAGCCAGGGAAATTTATTCCAATTTTTCTTATCACATTCTTGCTGGCCACAGGTATTGCCAGTTTTTTTCTCTTTTTTGAGGGAGAAAAACCGACCGTCTCCTTTAATGATACCCTTGACCATATCGGTAAGCTTGCAAAGATCAGGTATACAATCACTGATTCCACAAGCGGTATTCAAAAGATACGCGTCACGGCGACACAGGGTGAGACAACGAAGGAACTGTACGCAACAGATTATCCTCGCACCGTCTATATCGGAAAAATTGGCCCGACCGAGGATAAGCGGGAGATTAGTTTTGACCCGAAGAAACTCGGATTCAAAGAAGGGAAAATCCAGTTGACCATCGAGGCCCATGATTTCTCCCTTCGCGGCCTGCTCCAGGGCAACAAGACTCTTCTGACCAAAGAGATCACCGTCGATCTCAACCCACCGAGCATAACCTTATTGCACAGTGAACGCTACATATCACCGGGGAGCACGGGGATCGCCATCTACCGCATTTCCGAGCCGGGATGCAAAAACGGGGTCATGCTCAACGGCCACCTGAATCCGGGCTATCCTCTCGGCGCCAGTCATCCCGATACATATATTTCATACTTCACTCTTCCCTACGATGCGGAAGCAATCAGCGAGGCCCGGGTCATTGCCGCCGATCAAGCTGAAAACGCCACTTCAATGGCATTCTCCCCTGTTTTCCAAAAGATCGAACAGAAATTCGACCGCATCAATATCACCGACGGTTTCCTCTCCGCTAAGATCCCGGAATTTGAGCAGCATTACCCGGAAATGAAGGGAACTCCCGTGGAAAAGTATCTCTATGCCAACAATACCGTCCGTGATGCCAACAATACAATTATCTCCGGGGTCTGCCAGCAATCCACCCCGGAACGATTATGGAAAGGCAAGTTCCTGCGTATGCTTGGTAGCCCAAAGGCCGGATTTGCCGACCACCGCACTTATTTTTATCAAGAGAAGGAGATAGACAAACAAGTGCATTTGGGCGTTGATATCGCCTCGACGGAACATATCGGTGTTCAGGCGGCAAATACAGGGAAGGTCGTTTATGCCGATTATCTTGGCATCTACGGCAATGCGGTCATCCTTGACCATGGCCAGGGGGTCTTCAGCCTCTACTCCCACCTGAGTCAGATCAATGCGGCCGTCGGAGACAAACTTGAACAGGGGAAAATCCTGGGACTCACCGGGACTTCAGGGATGGCAGGCGGCGATCATCTGCATTTTTCCATGATCATTAACGGGGTGTTCACCATGCCGAAAGAATGGTGGGATCCGCACTGGATTGAGGTCACTATAGAATCGCCACTGGTTGATTCTAAGATCTGATAGATCCACCTCTCTCCCCGGAATCCACCGGGGAGAGAGGCGACTCGTTCATGCGTGGATATTTGACACTCAGTCCTCAATGTCATAATCAGGGTGGCCGCAGAGCGAACAACGCAACACCTGATCGGGTCTTTCCAGTATCCATTCCCAATTCTTCTCTTTGATCATCTCTTCTTGTTCCTGGCTGCAGGTGATACAGACCCACTTGTCACCCTTATCCGTTTCAAATAAATGCATTTGCAGTGTCTCCTTTCAAAATATCTGCGATCCTCAGGTTAAAAACTTAGTTTTCTCCTGATCTTTTTCCTGTTGCAGCACTTTACTGAGGACAATGTCCTTCCCCGCCGCTCTTCCTTGATGATACACCTGCGGAGAAACATTCTGGCTGGAACTCTTCAGAGTTCTCAAACGGGGATATCGTCTTCGTATACAGCCCTGTACCAGGGCATCATTTTCACTGCTCAGGTGATGTACCGACAATGCCGGGGTTCGGCAAGGTTTTTTAGCCTGAACTATTTCTTCTCCCGGTTGATCCTTTTTCTGAAAATTCTCACTGAAGCCATGCAAGACTCCTAAATAGTAGCTTTTCCGAGCACTTCTGCCACAATCCGGAAAACTCGTCCGATTCGTCTGCCAGAGATATGCTAATCTGTTCTGGAGGAAACAGAAACAGTGCTCGGCAACCTCGACATGATCGCTGCGACCGAATATCTCGAAGGTTTTATAGACTTCATCCGCGACGGGATCATAGAGTCGCGAGTAAATCAGAGTAACCTTGAAATAGCGAGAAAGAATCGACGCGATAGTGCGTTGGTAACCATCAATACGCTTTTTGCCGGTTTTGATGATGCGATAGGTAATCTCCTCCGTCTCTCCACCTGCAGCCCCGTCGAGATTATATTTTTCCATGATTCTGCCGGCCATTTGTAGAGCAACCAAGGCCTCATGCTCATTGGCAGAATCTGCCATAGCCAGGAGTTTTCTGATTTTTTCCAGTAGGTTCTTTCTCCTGCCTGTTCCCTGATTCCCGGCGGAATGCTGAGGCAGGAAAGTTGAGAAATCGATAGCTGCCCGGCAATAATCCACTGGAAGCCCCACAAGGTCACATGCCCTGAGAAAGTCCCTGTCGTGCGGCATACCATGACTCTCAAACATCTCGGAGCATATCTGGTGCGCCATCTCGTGTTTCAGGACATTGATCGTTATATCCCAACTGTACTCGAGTATGAGATGTCTACTGATACCGATGGTCCGGTTCACAGCCTGCCAATTCCCCAAAGATCGAGTTGAATCGGTTATTTCCATAATGGGAGGAAGCAGTTTCAGGGAATACTGGTAACAAATATCAACAAACTCCCTCTGCAATTGCCTGGCCCAGGCACTATAAAAATTCTGTGATTCTTGACGGGACATGGTTGTTCTTCTCTTTTTTCCAGTCGCATATATGATGCGAATTCCAACAAATAGTAACTTCCTGCTTGTGAGCAGAGGTATTTTTCAGTAATGTCCAACCGGATATTTAACCGAAAATTCCAGGTAGTGGATGCCACTCATACATCTCTCACCTGCTTGCTTGATAGACTTTTCCTGAAATTATGAAATCACTTTCACGCCCTCCTCTGCTACTCTACAGTTACCTGGCAACCGAGATGCTTGCACCTTTTTTCGCAAGTTTTTTGATCATGAACTGTGTGTTTTTTCTGGTAAAACTTATCCCATTCCTGAATTTTGTCCTCGAACTCAATATTGGTCTGACTGATTTCATTCGCCTTTTTTCCTATCTGTTCCCCAATATGTTCCTCTACTCGATACCCATGGCGGCAATGATCGGTATCACCATTGGTTTTTCACGACTGGCAAATGATTCCGAAATTCTGGCCCTGAAGGCCAGCGGCATAAGCATTTATAAAATCCTGCCGCCCGTTATAACCGTGGCAACCCTGATTGCTCTCCTCACCAGCTATTTTTCCATTGTGCTGATACCGGTGAGTGAAGTTGCCATGAAACAACTTACCTATCAACTTATCAAAGAAAAAATTGATAAGGGCATCCAAGAGCATCAGTTCACCGAGGCATTGGGTGATCTGGTAGTCTTTGTGGGTAAAATTGAAAAAGAAACTGGAGAATGGCAGGATGTCTGGGTGTCTGATATGCGGGGGCAGGTCATCCCGACTATCACCATGGCCTCTACTGGAAAAATGAAGAGTGATACCGACAAAATGAAGGTCATCATCATCCTGCGCAACGGTAGCCTGCACCGCTCTGACACCCCCAATTCACAAATCGTGCAATTTGAAAAATATGAGCTCAATATCCCCTTGCAGCTTCCGGCCAGTTCGGCAACCACCTTTGACCGTGGCACCCTGACCATGCCGGAACTGCTGGAAAAGGGTGAGGAATTTGGCGGGATATCCACTGAAAAAGGTCGGGTGCTCATCATCGAATTCCATAAGCGCCTTGTTCTACCGGTAGGCTGTCTCATTCTCTGTTTACTGGGTCTTCCCCTTGGTCTGCAGGCGGGACCCAGAAGAAAGGCCATGGGTATTCCTTTTGCCCTCGCAATTTTCATCATCTACTACGTACTCTTTACGTTCGCCAAGATGGCTGCAAAAGAAAACTCCGTCCCCATCCCTCTGGCCATGTGGAGCCCAAACATCCTCTTACTGCTCCTGGCCCTCTTTTGTATCAGACAGGTGGCAAATGAACAGCCTCTCGTGCCTGAGGTACTGCAGAATGCCCTTTTCGAGTTCCTGAAAAAGTTTTTTGTGCCAATTTTTTCACGGATGCAAAAGACATTTTTTGCAGTTCTTGACAGGCTACGCCCCAGAAATATCCCTCAAATTCTGCCCGAATCTCCGGATTCACCGATCCAGCAGCCTCTGCGCGGTGATGCTAAAAAAAGGATCTTTCATTTTTCAGCGTGTGAAGACTATTCTTGCAAACAGTGTTCTCTCGAATTTAAAAACCTCGAAGTTGCCATTGAAGCAGGCTTTCTGCCATGCGATTTCTGCAAATCGCTTATTGAGGAATTCCGTCATCCCCCTTCTGTATCCTGATCTTTACGACTGAGCGAGACTGATACCGGAAGGTACATATTTCTTTTTTTTTCATGCTCTTTGAGCATGCTTTGCTACTATCATACAGAACCATCCTGCCCTAGAAAGATGGTTCTTGAAAATCCGGGGGGATATTCATGAAACTGCCTACAGCTCGTGAAATGCGGGCACTTGACACGTCTGCAATCGAAGACTTCGGCATCCCAGGGATAGTCCTGATGGAAAATGCCGGTCTTGGAACCGTACACATGATGCTCCATGAGCTTGGTCCTTGTGCCAACACCTGCGCCCTGATCTTTATCGGTCCCGGCAATAATGGCGGTGACGGTTTTGTCATCGGACGGCATCTGCATCAGCGAGGTTGTCAACCCATCTTCATTCTCCTTGTCAATCCGGAACTTCTGGCAGGAGATGCTGCTACCAATTTCAACATCATCAAAAATCTCAAACTTCCCTTTCATATCATCGACAGTCAGGTACGGGTCGAGGCAATCCCGGTACTTTTCAAGCAGATCGAATCACGGGGATTGCCCTGTTACGCCCTGGTAGACGCCTTGTTCGGCACCGGACTGGTTCGCGAAGTTAGTGGCCATTTTGCAGATATCATTGACCTTATTAATCGACCTGAGTTCGCTCATAATGTACCGGTTGTAGCGGTCGACATTCCTTCAGGGCTCGATTCAGATAGCGGCAGAATTCTGGGAAAGTGTATCTTTGCCGATTATACGGCCACCTTCGGCTGTCCGAAGCCAGGCCATTACATCCATGGCAGATCTGACATGATCGGCAAGCTACGGGTTGTCGATATCGGCATCCCGCCTGAGGCTATTTTAAAGGCAGGAATTTCTACAGAAGTAATAACGAGGAACACCTGCCGCCAATGGTCAAAAGCTCTTATCCGCGACAAGGCATCGCACAAAGGAACTCACGGTCACCTGCTCATCCTTGCTGGTTCTCCCGGTAAGACCGGGGCTGCCCTTCTTGCCGGGCGCGGGGCTTTACGGGCAGGATGTGGCCTTGTGAGCCTCTGTGTGCCCCATATGCTCAACGCAGTCTTCGAGACATCTCTCATTGAAGCGATGACTGTACCGCTTCGCAACAGCCCTGCATATATCGGCATTGCCGACCGCGACCTCATCCTTCAGAGCATCAGTGATAAAAAAGCCGTTGTCCTCGGACCGGGACTCGGTACCAGCCCTCAGACCGCCGAATTGGTGCTGTTTCTTTATCACACCGTCCAGCAACCCCTCATCATCGATGCTGACGCCCTGAATATTCTGGCGCAACATGCCTCCAAGGTGACATCTCCAGCCGGTCCCCGTATATTCACACCCCATCCCGGAGAACTCAGCCGTCTCATTCAACTGCCGGTGCAGGAGATTCAGGACAACAGACTGTCGGCAGCCCGCAAGGCCTGCTCATTCTTCAAACGCAACAATGAGCAGATCATTATGGTATTGAAAGGGGCCGGCACAATTGTAGCCGCAGACAATGGAACTGCCCTGATCAATACAACAGGAAATCCGGGTATGGCAACAGGAGGAATGGGTGATGTTCTCAGTGGCGTCATCGGCGCCTTAATCTGTCAGGGACTCTCTCCTCTGTACGCTGCCGCGGCCGCTGTCTATTTGCATGGGGCGGCAGGAGATGAGCTTTACGAAAAGACCGGAGTCGGCTATACTGCAAGTGAAGTGGCGGATATTCTTCCGTTAACACTAAAAAAACACCTCACACAGGGAAAATCCTATGAAGAAGGCTTCTGAGATCATGACCAAAGAGGTCATAACCGTATCACCTGAGACCTCGGTCCAACAACTTGCCCAGATTCTCTCCTCAAACGGGATAAGTGGCGCCCCTGTAGTAGATAGTGTGGGTACGCTGCTGGGAGTTGTAACAGAGAGCGATCTTATCGACCAAAACAAGAAAGTGCATATCCCCACCGTTGTTTCAATCCTAGACTCTTTTTTCTTTCTGGAGAATCCCGAAAAGATGGAACTGGAAATGCGGAAAATGGCTGGCGCGACAGTTGCCGATATCTATACTACACCACCGATAACCGTCTCCGAAGATACCCCCATTGATGAAATCGCGACGATCATGTCGGAAAAAAATATCCACACCCTGCCGGTTGTAACGGATGGACAACTCAAAGGGGTTATCGGTAAGAAAGACATTATCAAGACAATCGCCGGATGATTGCTCATCGGCCACGGCTCATTCCGTTTCTAAATCAAAATGAGAACGCGAAGGCAAGCGAGTAGCGACGGGGAGCCGCACAGCGTAACCGACAAAGTTAGCGTTTGATTTAGACTTGGAATAAGCGGTAAGGGAACAAACCTTGCTACCATTCAATGATCCCACGTCCATGACGGGAAAGATATTCATTGCACCTGGCAAAGACTCCAGAACCAATGAATCCTTTATGAGCCGATAAGGGTGAAGGGTGACTTGTTTTCAGCACCAGATGTCTGCTGCTGTCAATAAGGCCGGCTTTCTTCTGGGCAAAGGCGCCCCAGAGCATGAACACAACGTGCTCTCTGTTCTCGGAAATCGTCCGAATTATATCATCGGTGAGTTCATGCCAGCCAAGGGCCGCATGTGAGTTGGGTCGTTTGGCGATGACCGTCAGGCTGGCATTCAGCAGCAGCACTCCCTGACGGGCAAGCCTGGTCAGATCGGTATCGACACTGACTGATCTGCCGCCATAAATAGAGTCATTGATTTCTTTGAGGATGTTTCTCAAAGAAGGTGGCTCCGGAATACCTTTCTTGACGGAAAAACAGAGCCCATGGGCCTCCGGCCCCTGGCCGGGATGTTCATTGAAATACGGGTCCTGGCCGATGATAACGACTTTCAGAGTGTCAAGCTGAGTGACGCGCAGGGCGTCAAACACATTTTCCCGCAGCGGATATACTCGCTGTCCATCCGCTGCCACCTCATAGGCCTTTCTGACTAACTCTTTGTGGTATCCTTGCCGCATCAAGGGTACCTGCTCTTCCCAAAGCATCATGCCCCCCTTTTTTCTTTCAATCGCCATTATCTCAAAACACGAGTCGCAAATTCCATGCCGCTTAAAGCGTGAACAGCGATATGCCAACATAGGATAATTAATGTCAAATTTTTTATCGACCTGGAACCCTGTTTAGAACAAACCAGAATTTCTGTCAGGCAGTTGTAACAGTCTTTTTGGCGTTATAGTGCAGGGCCTGGATTTCTTGGACCAGTTCCTCCTCACTCAGGTTTTTTTTCAGCGCACATTTATCCCGGATCATATCTCCCATGTTTTTGTAAAAACAATCAGACGGATCAAGAAGAAGAGAAGTTCCTTGAGACTCGGCCAGGGCAAGCATTCCCTGAACCCCATCCATATCGTCACCTGAAAGAATGACGCCGGCAGTCCTGTTTTTAAAAACTGTGGCAACCGAAGTCAGCAAAAGATCCAGAGGACCCGGCCCATCTGCAGTATCCTGAACTCTCTGGAAGGCATAGTTCGCACTGAAGGGCTTGAGACAAAAATAATCTCTGCTGGAGGTGATATAACAATTTCCCCCGTCAATACGCATATTTTCTCTGACTCTGATGACCTTCATGCGACTGATAGAATTCAAATATTCAGCAAAGGCATTTACATGCTCGAAGTCTTCAAAAATAACAGCAATCAGAGCACCCCCCATGTCGGCATCAAAGTGAGGGATAATATTGAGCAGATTACGAAAACAACCTCGACCACCTGCCAGGACGGTAATAAAACTATTTCTGCGTAATTTTTCGATATTACTCAGATCTATCACGTCACCGCACTGTGTGCAGCGGATCTCTTTGAGGGGCAAATCCTCTTCGCCATCAATGTACCTTCGCGTTCCACAGTCTTCACAGAAAACGACCTGTTTTTCAGAAGAAAGCCGTTTTCCTTCTTCATGCGACAGTGCAAAAATTGGCTCAATTGATCTGACCCTGTTAGCTGCGGCGTTGATAACCTTTTGGATTATCATATCTTTGTAGATCTCAAGATTTTTTTCCTGAAACAGGAAATCCTTACAGAGAAAATCCACTGCTCCGTTTTTCAGGGTGTCAAAGCAACGGGCTGTTCCTTCATTGGTGAGACTGGAAAAGATGATGGTTGGAGTAGGACGATGAATCATCAAATGCTGGAGAGCTGTCATGCCATCCATAACCGGCATTTCCAGGTCCATGAGAATAACATCAGGATTGATTTTGAGAATCAGATCCAAAGCCTCAATCCCATTTTTAGCCTCACCGATTATTTCTATACCGTCAATTTTCTCAAAGATATCTCTCAAAAAGCGCCTGAACACGAGAGAATCATCAACAACCAATACGGAAATTCGGTCTGGTGCCTGCGGTCTTTTCATTATTCCCATAAGTACGAGAGGTCTTTTTGAAAGATGGGGGAAATCGTTATTGCAACGGATTATAGGAGATACAGATAAACGATTAAAGCCGCCTTATCAACAGCATTGAAAGTTTTTTAGAAAATATGAAGACAGTCGAACAAATTTTCCAACTTTCAAACATTCAATAACGAAATATTCATTCAATTGCTGTGCAATACAAGCCATGATGCACAATATATTGATGCACCGTGGCGGGTACCAAATCCCATATGGCAACACCTGTCCTCACTGCCTCCCGGATGGCAGATGAGGAAATAGAAAGAGGCGGCTGGCGGAGAAAACACACCTCTTGTTTGCCATCTCTGCTTTGCCAGAGATGGTCCTCCTGCTTATAATTCAGTTTTTGAGCGAGGTTGTGTTTTCGGTCTATAAAATCACCTTCTCTCTCAGAGACAACAAAAGAGACCGTTCTCAACAATTCATCATACCTCTTCCAAGTACGAATTTCCAAAAAAGCGTCAATGCCGATAAGAAAGAATAGGTTTGCATCCTTTCCCCAAGCTGCCTTCAATACTCTCAGAGTATCAATAGTATATGAAGGGGGCGGCAATTCAGCCTCGATGAAAGAATATTCGTATCCAGTCCTCCCCTCCAAGGCCAGTCTCAACATCTCGGCTCGATGTTGAAATGAAGTCAACCGTGTCGGTGATTTATGTGGTGGAAATGCGGCCGGAAGAAAGATTATCTTCTGCAAACCACATTCCATCTCGGCCATATCTGCCAGTCGTAGATGGCCATTGTGTATTGGGTCAAAAGTCCCACCAAAGAGCCCAATCCTCTGTATCAACTGCGAACCTGCCCTTGCCCGAAGACAACAAATTTGCGTGTGGTCAGCTCTTCCAATCCCATTGGTCCGTAGGCATGCAGTTTGGTAGTACTTATACCGATCTCAGCGCCTAATCCCAGCTGTCCACCATCATTGAAACGGGTTGAGGCATTGACCATAACCGCCGAGGCATCAATCGTATCGATGAAGGTCTGGGCCGTAGTGTAGTTTTCAGTGATGATTGATTCGGTATGTTGAGAACCATATTTCTGAATATATTCTCGTGCTTCGGCAAGGTCATCAACAATCTTAAGACAGAGTGTGAGATCGAGAAATTCCGTCCCCCAGTCTTCTTCCTGGGCAGCCGTGATCTCCGGCACAATCTCAAGACAGCGTGCACATCCGCGAATCTCAACCCCTTTTTCTGATAATTCTTTGGTAATAACGGGAAGATATTCATTGGCAATGGAGTGATGCACCAGGAGACCTTCTAGGGCATTACAGACGCCAGGGCGCTGTACCTTGGAGTTGAGGATTACAGGAGTAGCCTTGCCCAGATCCGCATCCTTGTCGACATAGATATGACAGACCCCCTTGTAATGTTTGAGAACAGGAATTTTTGATGTCTCGACGACGAAGCGGATAAGGCCCTCTCCTCCCCGTGGAATAACAAGATCAATATCCTCCTCCTGCCCCAGCATAATAGTCACAGCCTGTCGGTCCGTTACCGGAATCACCTGGACTGCGTCTTCGCTGATCTGCTCTGCAGCGAGGGCCTCATGCAACACCTTTGCCAAGGCCAGGTTGGAGAGAATGGCCTCAGATCCTCCGCGCAACAGAATCGCATTTCCGGTCTTCAGACACAGAGCCGCTGCATCAACCGTCACGTTGGGGCGTGATTCGTATATCATGGCAATAACCCCAAGAGGCACCCGCATGCGGCCAACCAACAAGCCGTTGGGACGTCTGCCAAGATGTGCAATCTCTCCCACTGGATCCGGAAGGGCACATATCTCACGCAACCCTACAACCATCGATTCGATGACCGCATCCGAGAGTTCAAGTCTATTCAGCATGGCGATAGACAATCCTTTTCCCCTGGCCGCCTGGAGATCCTTGGCGTTTTCGGCCTGAATGACGTTTTTTCGGGTGAGCAGCAGATCAGCCATCCGTGTCAAAACGGAGTTTTTCTTCTCTGTCGACAATGACATGAGAGAATAGGAAGCGCTCCTCGCCTTTTTGGTCATGGCAGAGATAGTTTGCTCAAGAGTGGGTGTATGTGTCATTGCCTTACCTGAAAAAGAGAATTGAAAAAGAATGCCTACAATACGACGAGATTATCTCGGTGTATCACCTCATCGCTATCCTTAAATCCAAGAATATCAAAGATTTGGTCAGAGCGGCAACCCTGTATTTGACCGACATCATGGGCATTATAATTGATGAGGCCGACAGCAACAACGGTATTGTTCTTGTCGACACAGCGAACTGAATCACCCACTCCGAAATCGCCTTCAACAGCTCGAATACCGGACGGCAAAAGGCTCCTGCCCTGGCGGGCGATAGCCAGGCAGGCACCGTCGTCCAGCACCAATGATCCTTTTGGCTTGAGGACGTAACTTATCCAGTGCTTTCGGCTTTGCATCTTTTCTTTGCGGGGCAGAAAAAAGGTGCCGACCAATTCTCCGCCAAAAAGAGACTGAAGAATGTTCTCCTCTCTGCCAGGTCCGATAAAAGAACTTCCACCGCCGGCAGCAACCATTTTTGCAGCCCGGATCTTGCTCTGCATGCCGCCGGTGCCAGCATCGCTCTTGATGCTTGCGGCCATGTTTTCGATTTCCGGTGTAATTTCTGCAATAGTATAAATGGGCCTGGCAGCAGGATCTGTTTGGGGGTTGCCGTTATACAACCCGACTACATCAGTCAGGCAGATAAACATATCCGCTTCAATAAGATTGGTAATCAAGGCTCCAAGTGTGTCGTTGTCGCCAAACCGCAGCTCCTCAACGGAAACCGTGTCATTTTCATTGATTATGGGGATGACGCCAAAGCGGAAAAGGGTCATGATAGTATTTCTAACGTTGAGATATCTATCACGATCGGCGAGGTCTGAATGGGTCAGAAGTATCTGGGCGATATTCTTTTTATGCTGGGAAAAGGCCTCCTCATAGGTCTGCATAAGGCATGACTGACCTATTGCGGCAAAGGCCTGCTTCTCGCGCAGACTGATCTCTCCATGGGGGATAAAGGCAATTTTCTTTTTTCCGGCGGCAACAGCACCGGATGTGACCAGAATAACCTCACGACCACTGTTATGCAGAAAACTAATTTCTCGGGCAAGATTGCGGATAACCTCCCGATTCATACCATCTCTGTCAGTAAGGATGGCACTGCCAACTTTTACTACTACCCGTTTTGCCTTATCAAAAAGAGTTTGACGATAATACAAACCCTCATCTTTCTGAACCTGTATCGTCATGATCTTTGAACTGTTATGCCACCTTAAAGCAAACCGACGTTTGAGGCTTAATCACATCGATCTGTTTCTAAATATGATGCTCTAAGAGAACCACATCTTTGTAAAGATAGGCTTTATTGCGCGTTTTTACGTTTAATTCTCTCGGCCTACCCCCTCATCCTGCTCATCTTCGGGGAGACTATCCTCGATGAATTGCTTCAATTCCTCTATACCTGTCCCAATGAGACCTGAGATTACACAGGATTTCTGGCCGATGCCGGCAAACCATTCCTGCATGACCTTCACCTCCTCGGCACTGATAAGATCAGCTTTATTCAACACCAGAAATCGTGTACGTTCAACAAGTTCTTCTTTATATGAATGTAATTCGTTTTCAATAATGTAAAAATTTTTCTGGTAATTCTCATCCGAAACGTCAATAACATGAAGCAACATCTTTGTTCGCTCGATGTGGCGAAGAAAGGTATGGCCCAGTCCTATTCCGGTATGAGCTCCTTCAACGAGGCCAGGGATGTCGGCAATGATGACCTGCTCACGAAAACGGAATTTGAGCACACCAAGCTGCGGCTCTAAAGTAGTAAAAGGGTAGCTGGCAATTTTGGGATTGGCGGCCGACAACTTTGAGAGCAGTGTCGATTTCCCGGCGTTGGGCAATCCGACAAGACCAATATCTGCCATAAGCTTGAGCTCAATGCGAAGCCATCGCTCCTCGCCCCCTTCCCCCTTGCTGGCAAAACGCGGCGTTCTATTCGTGCCGCTGGCAAAACGGCTGTTCCCAAGTCCACCATCTCCTCCTTTCGCGGCAAGAAAAGTATCTCCCTCGCGTCGAAGGTCGGCCAGCACTTCACCTGTCTCGCTGTCTTTAATAAGAGAACCAACGGGAACTTCCATGGTACAATCGTTACCATGCCGGCCATGCATATCTTTTCCCTGCCCATGGGTGCCGCGTTCCGCCTTAAAATGAGAGCGATAGCGGAAGTCAATCAACGACTGAAGCTTTTTCCTGGCCATTATAATGACACTTCCGCCCCGACCGCCATCGCCTCCATTGGGTCCACCTTTGGGTACATACTTTTCGCGCCTGAAACTGACACAGCCGTTTCCGCCATCTCCAGCTTTGACGAAAAATTTTGCTTCATCTACGAAGGCCATAATAAATCGATTTTATAAGATTTTTCCTGCAGCTTGAAGAACCGGATCGGTAGAAGATACGAGATTGCTGCAATAAAGAAAAAACTCGGTCACCAATGATATTGATGACCGAGTTCAGGAAACAACATAGAGCACCACCGAGTAAAGTGGTCGCAAAGGAGGGAATCAGGCTCTTTTTCAGACAGCAGGATACACACTGACCCGCTTTTTATCTTTGCCGAAATCTTCATACTTGACCACACCATCCACCGTAGCAAACAAGGTGTAGTCACGCCCACAGCCTACATTTGTTCCTGGATGAATTTTTGTGCCAAGTTGACGTACAAGAATATTTCCGGCCTTGACTTCCTGACCGCCGAATCTTTTGACACCTCGCCTCTGCCCACCACTATCACGGCCATTTCTCGAACTGCCACCTGCTTTCTTATGTGCCATTACCTACTCCTTCAACCAGAACACTCAAGCAATTCTGTCCGGTCTTATTCATTCATTTACTGTAAATAAGAACTATGCCGAAATTTCTTCAATTTTCAAGGCTGTATACGACTGACGGTGCCCCTTTCGCAGCCTGTATCCCTTTCGCTTCTTTTTCTTGAAGACAATGACCTTTTTGGCTCGTCCCTGTTCAGCTATCTTTGCTACGACCTTGGCACTCTCCAGAACAGGCTGTCCGATCTTGACATCATCTCCATCGACAACCATGAGCACATCACTCAGATCGATAGTATCACCAACATTGCCTTCCAGTTTCTCAACGCGAAGCTGATCACCACAGGCAACCTGATACTGTTTTCCGCCAGTTCGAACTATTGCATACATTATCAAGCCCTCTTTAAATAAAATCTTCTCAAATCCAACAAACGACTGAAATAGCATTTCGAAACTGAGGATTTAACCCTTTTCCCGAGCAAATGTCAATGCCTTTCAACTCTATCCCACTGAAATACTCAACAGACAGTGAGCTGATTAATTTAGGGAATGCAGATCTTTTGGGCTACTGCATTAAGCAGTTCATGCAGCGAATCCATTAGACTGAATATTCAAGACGGGCTTTTTCTTTCTCCTGGCGAATGGCGCACGCTCTGGCAAGAGCGTTCTTTTTGCCATGCTTGGTAATTGACACAGAGGTTTTCCCTTGTTTTCCCTGATGCGTCACCCAACTCACCTCGAATCTGTTCAGCTTCTCATTGAGCCTGACTCCAACTACACCGGTTCCGGAGTTACTCACCGTGACCATATGTTTGTTAGTCCTGACCTTTCCAAGCTTCTTTTCCGTCTTATCTCGCCAGGAAATAGCGGAAAGCAAGCTAGAATATCGCCCACCGCACTTCCTGTCGGAAAAAAATTTGGAATGTGTCTTCCCGACGAACCTGACCCGTACATACCAACCGTGAGTTCTTTTGGATTCCTGATCAATCCTTGCGATATCTTTATGTTTTTCCAAAAGAAATTTTTGCTTTTTTTCGTCTTCCATGAAAATCCTCTTTACATTGATTACCTTATTGAAACTGCACGCACAGTATAAATGATGACATGCGTAAAAGAAAAAAGTATGCTCCACATATTATCATATAAGGAACATTTTTTGTCAACAACCTACCACAACGTCATACCACAACGTCATATAATCATGCAGGGCTACTTAGTTGGTCAGGTGGGTTTCTGTCAACTTTTTTTATTCGGCACAGCCCCACCTCCACCTGAATCCTTTTCCGATCAATGACCTTATCTCCATAATAAGAGCTAATTATTTCCATTCCTATCCATCAACTCCATATGTCGCATTCTCGCATGTATTTTTCAGAACTACTCCATACCATCAAGGAACTTCTCGGCAAAAATGGCTGCCCTTGGGACAAGCGTCAAACCAACGAGTCTCTCCAAGAACACCTGACATCCGAGATGGATGAACTTATCCAGGCCATACAAAAAAATGATCATGAAAATATGTGCGAAGAGCTCGGAGACCTGCTCTATCTCATCCTCTTGCTCTCCGAGATCAATGGCGGAAATGGTCTGTTTACACTGGACGATGTCTTGCAGACTGTAAACAGAAAACTCATCCGTCGTCATCCCCACGTATTTGCAGAGATCGCAGTCAAAAGCGATGATGAACTCAGAGCACAGTGGCTTGCCATAAAGGCCAAAGAGAAAGCTGAAAATTTAAATTGACACTTTCTGGTTATATCGATAAAGTGCTTGGTTTTTATTGACAGATAATTGCCTCCAGCTCTGTTGTCTAGGAGGCATGAAAATGTCGATAGTAGTGGTCCTGTAGGTTTGGACCGACAACCTCTTCGCCCCTTACGTCACACTTCGACAAAAAGGGGCCGAAATTCGGGCATAAAGCCCATTCTACTCATGAGTCCACGAGGAGGAACACATGCGCAGGTATGAAACGATCTTTATTCTTCGCCCAAGCCAGGGTGAAGATGAGGTCACAACCATTATTGAGAACACTAAAAAAATCATCCTTGACGAGAAAGGTTCGATCATCACACTGAGCCGGTGGGGTTTGAAGAAGCTTGCCTACACCATCAAAAAGGAAAGCCTAGGACAGTATATTTTTTGTGACTTTGCAGGTACCCCTGCGGCCGTTGCAGAGATTGAAAGAAAATTCAGAATTGACGATGCAGTCCTCAAATATCTGACCATAAAAACGGTTGACGCAATATCAGACGAGGAAATCCAGAAGGCCATCACTGAGGCTGCTACGAAATTGGCAGCAAACAGGGAAAACTCGGATGACGATGATAATGATTTTGTCGAAGAGGATATTCTCGAAGATCAAGAAGTAGATGTAGTAGATGAAGAATAAACGCCACTGGGCGTTATTATAATATCGGGAGACAAAAACAATGGCACCACGACCCCAGAAAAAATTATTTACCAGAAAAAAAGTATGCCGATTCTGTGCAGACAAGGAAGCTGTTATTGATTACAAGGATGTAAAAACATTGCGTAACTTTGTCTCTGAAAGAGGCAAAATTATTCCTCGTCGAATAGTCGGAACATGTGCGACCCACCAGCGTCAACTGTGTGAGGCAATCAAACAGGCTCGACATATTGCCCTGCTGCCATACTCCGGAGCAGCTCAGGGTTGATCCGACACGAGGAGAAAGGGTGACAAATCAGGTTAATGTAGGTCCTGAGCTGGGCAAGATCTTGCAAAATATCCTGCTCTATGCCCTTGTTGCTCTTTTGCCTGGGTTAGACTGGTCGATTTTTGGTTGGCTGCATGGAACATTACCTCTGCTGACATTTTTTTATCTTTACAGATATGGCATGTATGTTGGGAATCGACTTGTTCTTTCTGGGAGTGCAATTGCTTTAACAGGCGCCTTGTTTCTTCAAGCGCTTGAACCAATGCTTATTTCACTCTCACTGATACCAACTGGATATGTCCTGGCGCATGCCGCCATTCGCCGGGACGCACCTGCTCTTGCTGGTTTGAAAGGAGTCGTTACCCTGGGATGTTGTTTGCTCGGACTCATAGGTCTGTTCACTCTGACACGCGAAGCAGCACCCTATACAGTTTTTTTAAGTTCAATTGATCAAGGTATCACAGAGTCCTTAGAGTATTACCGACAGAGTGGATCTGTCGCCTCCGAGGCTCTGATGATGCTTGAAACAACCTTTTACCAGATGAAGATTATCCTTCCTCTGATTATGCCTGCCATCCTGACCGGATTGGTTCTCATCACAGTCTGGTTTTCGATGGTCGTTGGCAACAAGA
>JAUYSF010000472.1 GCA_030696435.1 Desulfoprunum sp.
CTACCGTCCAGATCCATCTGGAGATCCGCGACATACTTCCACTCGTTTTTGCAAATGGCCGCGGTTTGCTCCAAGGCCTTGTTGATGTCAACGGAAGTTAGGTTATCTTGTTCAGGATGGGCGAACTGCTTCATGGCCTTGACGATGGATGCCACCTGATCAACCCCGGAGAGGGATTCTTTGACGGCGTGGGGAATCTCTTCCTGAAGAAATCCCAGATCGAGCTCTTCGACCAGTCGGGAAACCTCTTCGATGGCCTCGGAAATATCATCTCCAGCCCTGGCCTGATCCATAAGTTGAGAGTAATGCTTGTGGATTTCCAACAGTTGCCCGAATGATTCGGAGAGGAAGGTGATATTGCTGCCGATATATTGAATGGGTGTGTTGATTTCATGCGCAATCCCGGCGGCCAATTGGCCGATAGATTGCAGCTTCTGGGCCATATTGACCTGACGTTCCAGTGCCTTGCGCTCACTGATATCAAAGAGGATAATGGCATACGCCGGCACACCTTTATAGATCACCGGAAGTACGTTGCGCAACACCGGGATCGCAACGCCATCCTGCCGCTCGACCACGAATTCTCTGTTGAGGGATTTGTCGCCCAGATCGGCAAAGAGAACAGCGTCTTTTTTAAAGAAACCTTCGGCAGCTGTCAGGACTGTCTTATCATAGCCGAGCAGCTGTTCCGTTATGGAATTGCAGTCCATCACCGCTTTGGTCTCCTGATGGATGACGATCACTGCCGCCTGTATTCCTTCGAGCACCTCCTGGAGGAAGGTCTGATTTTCCCGCACCTCGGCCGTCCGCAGACGGACCGTTTCTTCAAGCTCTTCATGGTAACTTGCCAGTTTTCCCTCTGCCTCCTTGCGTTTGCTAATATCTTCGGCAATACCTTCGATCTTTGTCAATTTGCCCTGGGCGTCCAGGATGGGCCTGGCATTGAGGCTGAGCCAGAGAATTTTACCACTGGCATGAGTCACCTGAATTTCGAAATTTTTCACATGGTTGCCTGTGAGCAAACGGCGAAAGAAGGTATCGCGACGGCCAGGATTTGTCTGCAGATGAAAACGGATATCGGGCACATCCCGGACCAGCGTTGCCGGAGAATCGTATCCCAGGATGGTAGCCAAAGCGGGATTAACGGTTAAAAACTGTCCGTTCGCTGTGGCCTGAAAGATACCCTCAAGGGCATTGTCGAAAATAGAGCGGTATTGCAACTCTGCCTCTTGCAAGGCCCGTTCAGCCTGAGTCCGCGCCTCAATCTCCTGTTCTTTTTCGAGAATGCGTTTTTCCAATTCCTGACTGTGCGTCATCAACAGTTCTTCGCGTTCTCTGTAAAAATTGATTTTTTCCGAGAGTTCCTGTGGCGAGACATTGAGACGAGAGAGGATGTCGGCATAGGCCTTGGAAAGAAGCAGCTTCTCATCTCGTGGAAAGACCACGTCGCGGTTGAGTGCCCGATGTGCCATCGCTGAACCGATGGAACCGGCAAGCGTGTTTTCAATACTCCGGTGATAGTCTGAGAAATCAATGATAGAGATAGTTTCCTGGCCTATAAGAGAGAGTCTGGCCTGGCTCTGGTTGAGTATCTCCATGCTTTTTTCGGCAGGGAAATAATCATTGAGCGCTGTAAGGAAGGCGGCATTTTTTTCGGCCATGTTGATGGTCTTGTCGTCTGTGAGGCCTCGGGTTGTTGCCTGGGTCTTTTCGCTTGAAGAATGGAAATCCTGGGCGATACGCTGTTCTTCATCGCTCTGCTTGAAAAGGCAGGAGATAAGGACAAAAAGGCCGAGATTGAACAGCAACGACCAGAAGACCGCATGGGAGAGGGCCGGGAGAGTATTCATGCCAAAAAGATGTTCGGGCCGGAGAAAACCGATTCCCCATGGCCCCTTGTCGAGCAGAGAGAGATTAATCCAGCCGCTTTTGGCAAAGGCAGGCAGGAGGAGGGTGTAGAACCAGATTGCAAAACCTGCGGATAATCCGGCCAGGGCCCCTGCCTTGCTGCCCTTTGGCCAGAGCAGAGCACCGATGGCCACCGGAGCGAATTGAAGGACCGCGGCAAAGGAAATCAGGCCCATATTGACCAGGGCGTAGGATTCTCCGATTTTGGTCTCAAACCAGTAGCCTGCGGACAGAATGGCGATGATGCCGATCCAGTGCCAGCCCAGAAGGTGGCGCCGCATGGGGGCAAGCGGTGGGAAGATGTTGAAGAGAGGCAGACAGAGATGATTCACGACCATGGTGGACATGGTCATGGCGGCAATCATGATCATCCCTGTTGCGGCCGAAAAGCCGCCGATAAAGACCAGCAGGCCCATCCAGGTATTGCCGTGGGAGAGCGGGATGCTCAGAACATAGGTATCGGCCTGCTGCACCGGTATCCCGGCGTTGATCCCGAAAAGGGCAATGGGCACGACGAAGATGTTGATCAGGACCATGTAGAGGGGAAACAGCCACATGGCGGTAAGGATATTGCGGGGCGAAGAATTCTCGACAACGGCCACATGGAATTGCCGGGGCAGGAACATAATCGCCGACATGGAGAGGAGGATGAGGGTTGTCCAGGTGACATAGGCCTTCTCTCCCTCGCCCAGCTTGAGGACGTTGGCCGCACCTGCATGATTGAGAAAAGCCGGACTGAAGATTTCTGAAAAGCCATCCGCCAGGAAATACGTGACATAGATACCGCAGGCCAGAAAGGCGAGCAGCTTGATGACGGATTCCAGGGCGACGGCGGCGATCATACCGCGGTGGCGTTCGGTCGGATCGAGTTTTCTGGCACCGAAGAGGATGGTGAACAAGGTCATGATAATGACGATCACGGGTCCGAAATGCTCGATAATCCAGGCACCTGAGGTGTCACCCGCGGTCGCGGTGATGAGGGCGAATGAGCTTTTTATGGCCTTGAGCTGGAGGGCGATATAGGGCATGTTCCCGACAAGGGCGATCAGGGTAACCACCCCGGCAAGCAGTTGGGATTTTTCATAACGAGCCGAGATGAAATCAGCGATACTGGTGATTCGGTATCTGTTTTTAATGAGCACCATTCGTCTGAGCAGAATCCACCAGAGACTGATTGTAATAGTGGGGCCGAGATAAATGGCAAGAAAGGAAAGCCCTGAACTCGCGGCCTTGCCGACACTGCCATAGAACGTCCACGAAGTACAGTAGACTGCCAGAGACAGGGAATAGACTATGGGTGATCGTGTCAGTTTCCCGGCTAAGGCGGTTCCTTTTTCCGCAGTATAGGCGACATAAAAAAGCAGACCGATATAGACAACGACCACCAGGCAAATGAGGAAAGGATTCATCAATGATCCTCCCCTCTTTGATTTTCCGGCGAATGGCCCGCCTCATTGCGGCAGTAGAACCACAGGCAAAGTATGAAAAGGAGCCAAAGAAGAAACAGGTAGATGATCGTCGAAAAACCGCCTCTTTCTGAGGGGATTGACAGCAGCGGCCAGTTGAAGAGAAAAAAGCAGGTGAGAAATAGAAAGAGGGCCAGCAGTTTGCCCTTCCATCTTTTATGAAGTTTTTCCATAGCCACTTTCATCTGTTGAAACAGCATCCCGGAATAGAACTCTTCTCTACTTCAGTAGAGTATCACGGAAAACAA
>JAUYSF010000018.1 GCA_030696435.1 Desulfoprunum sp.
TCGATATCTCGGGGCATTGTGACAAACATTGGTGGACGGCGCTTACGGCCAGCTGAATGAAGGTGTCGGCCCGGCGCAGCTGTTGCGAGAGCTCTGCGGGAAGAGTCATGGTTGCCGGCAGGACATGGCTGGTGGCGATAATTGAAACGTTCACTCTTCTCTCCCTGCCAGGACCAGAGCGGCGTTATTACCGCCAAAGGCCAGAGACTGACTCAGCCCCAGTGAGCCGGTCAAGGTGGCTCGGGCGCTTTCCGGCAGGATAGTGACCGGCAGTTGTGGGTCGGGAGTGCTGCAGCCTGTCGTACCGGTTGTATAACCGTGATTGAGGGCCAGAATTGTCAGGATTGCCTCTATCGCCCCGGCCGCCCCCAGGGTATGGCCGGTGAGGCCCTTGGTCGAAATGATTGCCGGCTGTGTTGCTTGAAAACCGAGGGCATGCAGGGCTGTCGTTTCGGCCTGATCGTTTGCTCGGGTGCCGGTTCCGTGGGCATTGATCAGGGCGATGTCACGGACGGAAATTTCGGCCTCGGCCATGGCCTGGCGGATAGCCTGCTGCAGTCCCCGGCCCTGCGGATGAGGTGCGGTGGGATGGTAGGCGTCGCCGGCGGCACCGTAGCCCTTGACCCTGGCCAGAATGGTGGCATGGCGCTGCCGGGCCGTAGCCTCTTTTTCCATAACGAGAATCCCGGCCCCTTCACCGAGGTTGAGACCATCGCGCCCCTGATCGAACGGTCGGCAGGGTTTTTGCGAGAAGAGCATGAGGCTGGAGAATCCGTGGCAGGCCAGGCGTGAGATCTCGTCGGCCCCGCCGGCCAGCACCAGGTCACAGAGATCCTGCTCCAGCCAGATTTTAGCAAGACCAATAGCATCGGTACCCGAGGCGCAGGCGTTGGTGATAACGGCCCTGGGGCCCACTATTCCCAGAATTCGCTGCACCGTCTCGGCAAGATTGGCCTCCAGATACTGGCGGATCGGGGCCTGCTCGGGCGTGTTGCCCTCTCGCCAGTCGGCGTAGTAGGTCTCGTTATTGAAGGAGCAGCCGACAGTGGTGCCAAGGGCAATGCCAACCCGCTGGGTTTGCAGAAATTCGAGACTCAGTCCGGCCTCGACCATGGCCTCATGGATGGCCTGGAGTGTCAGCTGGATGGTGCGATTGGCGGCAAGGCCATGCAGGGTGAAGAGCTCCAGGGGCCGTTCAAGCCAGGCATTTTCGACAGAAAAAAGCGGTGCGGACCATCCCGGACCGAAGAGAGGGTCCGGCGTCTGGCGACAGTTGACAGTTCTTTGGCTGAGATTCTGCCAAAGAGTATCGGTATCGCAACCGGCGCTGCAGATACAGCCAAGGCCGGTTATTGCCGTTTGATGGTCGTTGTGGTTTCGCATGAAGGGCTGCTTGTAGCAAATTGCCTTGAGTTACGGCCTACTTGCTCTGGTTTTCCTGGATGAACCTGGCCAGGCTGTCAAGGGAGGCGAAGGCGACTCGTCCCTGATCCATGTCCATGATCTGCACACCAAAATATCTCTGGATCAGAACGACCAGCTCGACGGCATCGAGGGAATCAAGGCCCATGCCATCGCCGAACAGCGGGGCTGAATCGATAATATCCTCGGGTTTAATTCCTTGTATTTTCAAATCGTTGATCAGGATCTCTCGGAGTTGTCTTTTTATTTCGTCCATCGCTATGCTGTCCCGGGTGAAGAGGTTTATTATTGTTGCCAAAAATCGAAAAAATTATACCACTGATAGGGGTGTTTCCGCAGGTGTTTTTCCAGAATTCCGGTAAATCGCCGGCAGCAGTCCCGGAGCATGGCCGGGCGGTCTTCGCGGCTCTGGAAAACCGGCGTGAAGATGTCCCAGACTTTCAGCTCATAGTCTTTCATGCCGGTCTTGGCCGCCAGGATAATGGCCACCGGCGCCTGGGTCGTTGCTGCCAGGATATAGGCCGCATCCGGTATCCGGACGGCTGAACCGAAAAAATCGACGGTACTGGCCGGGCCTTTGAGGTAGCGATCACCCATGATCGTGACCACCTCGCCTTTCTGCAGAGCCGCCGCCGCCTCGATCATGCCGCCAAAGGGGCTGTCGACATCGATGATCTCAAATGCCCTGGCCTTTTTCTGGAGATCAAAATAGTGTTTTGCCGCCGCTGCCATATCATACTGCATCAGGGCATGCACCTTGACCGGCAGGGTTTCCAGGTTGGCAAGGGCCGTCTGCCAGTTGCCGATATGGGCGGTGAGCAGCACCAGGCCTTTTCCCTGCGCCAAGGTCTCGAGCAGGGCATCATAACCGATGAAGTTTCCTGTCAACGCGGCATTCGCACAGGTGCCAAGCCAGGCCCTGTCAACCAGTACCCTGCCGAAGTTCATCAGGTTGAAAAACGTGTCTGCTTTTCTCTGCCAAGGGCCATGTTCCGGAAATCGTCGGCTGAAATAGGGCGCGGTCTGCCGGTGGATCTTGCCGCTGCAGGCGACATAACTGAATATGACCGGCCAGAGCAGGAGATAGGCGCCACGGAGTCCGAACAGCCGCAGGGTCATGTAGAAAAACCAGTGGCCCAGGGCCTCCAGGCGGGAACCCAGATTCTTCTTCGGGCTCATCTGTGGCCATCCTGGAGGGGGTGCGGTCCCTGGCCGGCCACAAGCTTTTTGTGGGGCCAGGGCAGCAGGCGACGCAGGACGAGGGCGGTATGCAGGACCGTCAACCGCCGGTTATCCTTTAATTTATGAAAATGGCTGATGCGCTCGTCGGGCAGCGGATAGTGTACGGAAATATCCACCTCTGCGACCTCGACACCGGCCCAGACTGCCTTGACGAGTGCTTCAATCTCAAAATCATAGCGCAGGCGGCAGAGTTTTAAGGCCAGGAGTTCTTTGACCGGATACAGGCGCATGCCGCTCTGGGTGTCACGCAGTTTCCGGCCGCATTCCAGGTTGACCCAGAAATTGGAAAATGCCCGGCCGAAATGGCTGCTCCGGGGTACCGTCTCCTGGATCATCCTTCGTGCCCCGATGACAATCACCGGTGCCCTATGCTTTTCCGCCTCCCGACAGAGCAGATGCGCCTCCTCCGGATGGTGCTGACCGTCGGCATCCAATGTGAGGATTCGGCTGTATCCCCGCCGCGCCGCCTCCTTTGTGCCAGTGA
The DNA here is from genome assembly GCA_030696435.1 of Desulfoprunum sp. Classification (GTDB taxonomy): domain Bacteria; phylum Desulfobacterota; class Desulfobulbia; order Desulfobulbales; family Desulfocapsaceae; genus Desulfoprunum. The sequence continues at coordinate 3,149 of JAUYSF010000018.1, forward strand.
GAATCGCCACTCCTTTTCCCTGGTTCTTCGCAAGCCTGATAGTGAAGATCGGCAGTCCGGTCAGGTTCTGCAGGCCTTCATCGCTACTCCCGTCGTCCACCACCAGGACGGCAAAACCGCTCCGGAGGGCACGTTCGACGACCCCGCGCACTGTGGCGGCATGGTTGTAGAGCGGGATGAGAAGGAGGGTATCTGGAAAGGCCGGCGCAGTCATGGGCTGCTTTTCAAGATGAGTTCCCACAGCGGACCGAGATGGCCGAACTTATGGAGCATGGTGATGTGGTCGGCGACCTTTGAGCAGGGAAAGATGCGGTCCTGACGCCCGGAAAAGGCCTGGATGATGCCTGTCTCAAGCTGCTTCCGCTCGATGAGCGGGGAGAAATAGTAGGTGGGCAGAAGCAGGGGGTGTTCACGGCTGATCACCTTGTCGCGCACAGCCCGGTCGTGGATGCCGGTGTTGGGCAGGATGCGGATGCCGGTAAAGGCGAAAACGACACTTTTGGGGAGGCGGTCAAGGTTATGCAGCCCCTCCTGCAGGGTATGGTGATCTTCATCCGGGCCGCCGAAAATCACATAATGGGCACAGGGGATCTCTGCCTCGCTAAAATGATTGGCGGTATGCAGCACATCGGCAAAGGTAAAGCCTTTGCCAAAGGCGGCAAGGGTGGTGTCGGAGGTTGCATCGGTACCCAGTTCGGCCGCCGCCAGACCGGCCCTTTTCAGGAGCAGGAGGTCGTTTCGGGTGAGATTCTGTGGCCTGAAAAATGCGCACCAGGGTGTAGTGTTGCCACGCCTGATCAGTGCTTCGGCAATCTCCAGGAAGCGCTTGGCCGGATCGTTGAAGACACTGTCAGCAAAAAAGATATAACGGGCGCCGAGGTTTCGGGTGAGATGGGCCATCTCTTCGGCTACTTCTTCCGGTTCTCGGTACCTGATCCGCTTGCCTTCGAGCAATGGATAGGAACAGTAGCTGCAGCTGTAGGGGCAACCGCGTTTGGTCTGGATGTTGAGCATGCCGCCGTGGGCCAGATAATAATCGGCAATATTCTGCTGGAAGACAGGGCGGCATTCCGGGTAGCTTTCCAGGGCCTGGGAGTAGACCCGGTTAGGAGGAGGAGTGCCCAAGGCAATCTCCCCGGCCAGCCAGGGCAGAATCTTTTCCCCTTCGCCGATGACGCCGTAATCAGGCTGCAGGAGATCCATCAAGGCCTCCGGCATAATCGAAAAACCGGAGCCTCCAAGAACGATAGGGACCGACGAGGATGCCCGTACGGCCGCGACAATCCGGCTGATGTCTCCGAGAAAATTATGGCTGTCCGCACTGTCGACGCTGTCGAGATTGCGGATGGAAATGGCCAGGAGATCATAGGTCTCGGTGGCAAGCCGGGTCTTGAGGCCCTCCAGCCCGCCTGAGAGAACGTCGTAGTGATCCGCCCGGTGGCCGGCCTCGGTCAAGGCCCCCAGCAGGCAGGCAATCCCCAGGGGGTAGACCGGATAGGGCGTGACAACCTGATTGGCGGAGATGAGCAGGCAGTTAGCGGACATGGTTTATGACGGGGTTGACCATTGTCTGTCCTTGCCCAGTTGGCGGGGAATGTAGGTTCCGTCAGCCATCTCTTTTTTCACCACCTCGGTAAAGAGTCGGGACATGCGCAGGGATTGTGGGATCTCCTTATAAAAGGTGTCCCAGGCATAGTGGTACATCTCCTGGAGGACCTCCGGGCTCATGTTTTTGGGCCGGTACACCACCTCGGCGGTGGTATAGCGCCCCCAATCCTGGTGCAGGATGCGCCCTTCTTCACTGTAGCGTTCGGTGACCGGGGTATGCGGAAAAGGGGTGAGGATGGAAAATTCGGCCATGTCGATATCGATTTCGAGAAGGAAATCCACCAGGCGCTTGATGTAGTCGGCATCCTGATTGTCGGTGCCGAGCAGGACCGCGGCCTCAACCCCGATACCATGATCCTTGAGTCGTTTCACGCGCTCCCGGATGACATCGGAGGTGTCGAATACGGCCTGGTAGACATACCAGCAACCGGCCTCGGCGGCCTTGGCGATGACCTTGTCCTCGTCGAGGATGGGGTGGCTGATCCATTTCTTTTTCAAGGGGATCATGGCCTCGAACAGTTCCATGACCCAGTCGCGATCCTGGGCCAAGGAGTTGTCGACGAGAAAGAGGCGGCTGTTGTCGATGAGCTTGAGTTCTTCAACCACCCTGGCGATGGGCCGGGGCCGGAACTTCCTGCCGCCGAGAAAGGCAGTGGCGCAGGGAAAACAATTGAACCGGCAGCCCCGGGAGGCATGGACCAGATCGACCATTTGCACCCCGCGGTAGACATAGCGCTGGCGGTTGAGGATCTCTCTTCTGGCCGGGCCGACGCTCTCAATGGGCGGGAAGTCGTGGAAGTAGTCATAGCGTTTCTGCAGGCGGCCATTTTCAAAGTCGGCCAGAACCCTGGCCAGGCGGCCGTCTTCGGTCTCGCCGAGAAAGATTGTATCAACGAATCCGGCCACCTCTTCGGCATGGAGCATGGCGGCAATGCCCCCAGCCACTACCGGAACGCCCAGGCTCTGGAATTTTGCTGCAATTTCTTTGCCGCGGGGCAGCTGGCAGGTGAGCATCATCGACAGCAGAACGATGTCTGTCGACAGAGAGAAATCGAGTTCATCGACATTTTCATCGATAAACCGCACCTCGTACTGCTCGGGGATGGAGGCGGCAACACAGACCGGCCCATGCGGAGGGAGATGAAATTCTGTCTGTTCGGGGATTTTATGCCACTTAGGATAAACCAGGGTGATTTTCGTCATCTTTATATACGAGAGCTAAGTTGAGAGTGATCTGTCTTGAGAAGGTGAGGTCGGGGATGTGGTCAAAGGTGCAGGCGAGCATAAACGAGATTCCTTCCTGCGTTCCAAGAAGACGTTTGCCTTCGAGAATAGCTGTCTGCAGCGGGTTTGCCGATGATTCCATGATGGCATAGACCGGCCCGGTGAGGCCAAAGTGGTTGGCCGTTTCGGCGAGCGGGATATTGGCCAGAGTGTAGCCGAAAAGCGCGGGGCTGGCCTGATTCATGCTCTGGCTCAGCGTTGTCGCAAAGGCCAGGTCGGTGGCCAGCGAACCACTGCTGGTAACTCCGATCAGCCCCACATTCAGGCCCTGGCGGTTGAGAAATCGGCCTGCCGCGGTAATTCCGTTTCGTTGCAGGAACCGGCCGGTTTCAACGAGCATCGCCCGACAGAGGGGCGGCATCCTGCCCCAGCGGTCGGGGAGCTGTTCAATCAGGGCGATTGTCTCGACATCCGGGCTGTCCTGGAAGGCATAGGCATAATCGGGAGACGAGGGTTGTTGAGCTTGGGACATGCGATTCTGCTTGATTTTAAAGGTGTTGGCTCTATTTAAAAGGTGACCCCGATCATAAACTTGCTCGAATTCAGCGGGTCGTTGGGGTCCTTGGTACCGGCGTTGGAAATGTGGTGGAACCGGTATTCAAAAAGCAGATCCTGGCCGCAGTTCATTCGGTATTTCCAGCCGAGACCAAACTGGTAATTGCCATTCAGATCAGAACCCATGCCGGGAATATCGGCGGTGTTGTAGACAGGCCCACCACCGGCGAAGATATAGGGCCGATGCCGATCCGACGCCGAAAAGGTGTAATTGGCCAGAAAATTCAAGCCGAACATCGGGCCCACATCCGGCGTAATCACCAGGTACAGAGGGGCTTCCAGCAGGAGGGAGTGGTATCCCCGGTACCAGGAAGAGCCCATGGTGTCAGTCAACACCAGATCACGCCGCAGGACCAAATCAAGGGTTTCGACCCGAACCTTGGTGAGGCCCCAACCCGGCTGGCAGTAGCCGTAACCGGTGAGCACGGCCCAGTGATTGTCTTGCGCCGGGGCAGGAGATGCGGCAGCGGCCGGCTGGGCCATGAACATGAGCATGACCAGCAGCATGCTGCAGAACGTACAGGCGAATCTCTGCATGGCGGATACCTCTGAGGTTATGGCCGGCAATCCCGGAAAAACATGATCTGGGGGCCGACCGAAATTATTTGCTCTGATGACTCTTGCGCAGCCAGCAGAGGGGGTCCTCCGCCAGATAGTCGCCCGTGACCTGATAGGCATGACCTCGGCAGCCATAGCACTGATCACTGAGATCACAGGAAGAGCACTCGCCTTTGATGGTGCTGCGGATATTTCGCAGATCGTGAATGATTGCACTCTGCCTGAGGATATCGGCCAGTTTCTGTTCGCGGATATTCCCGGCTGACACAGCGACTCCGGGGCAAGGGTGGATATCGCCCGTCGAGGTCAGGGTGCAGGAGTATTCGTGCCGGGCGCATTGGGAACCAACCAATGGCGGATGCGGGGTCCAGTTTTTTTGAAACTCCTTGGCATCAATATCAGCCAGGACTTCAAAAAGGCGCTGTATCTTTTCTGTCGGCACTTCGAGGTCGGGGTATTCCTTCGCCCTGCCCTGGAGGGTCATTGTCTCAATATAGGGAATGATATTCTGCCGGCGGGCCCAGCGCCAGAGGTCAGGAAGTTCCTGGTAATTGTGGCCGCAGATAATGGTTTCAATACCAAGGACATGCTCTTCGTTCGGATAGCCCGCATCTTTGAGGAATTGCAGGCCCTGCTCGATAGCCTCCAGGGTCCCGGACCGAGCGGCCAGGATGTCCTGGATTATAGGATTGCGGCTGTTCATCTTGATGACCACACCCACCTGCAGGCCATAGAGTCTATCGGCCTGTTCTCTCGTGAGCAGGGTAGCGTTGGTGAACAGGTCAACGGTCAGGTTTTTCCCTCTGATATATTCAATAAGGGGAAAGAGGTCCGGGAAAAGTAAGGGCTCACCACCGCCGAGGATAATTATTTTCTTCACCCCGAGATCAACTGACTGGTCAACTATGTTCAGCAGTTCCGGCAGGCGTAGCTCATTGTCCAGAGGAATGCCGGAGGCGGCATAGCAATAGATGCAACCCAGGTTACAGATCCTCGACAACTCCAACTCCATGGAGAGTAGTCCGTGTCGTGCTCGAGTCTCTCGTATTTCCTCGGGAGAAAATTCCAATCCCCAATGTTCATGTATACAGCTCACGCGTACGGGCTCCTTGTCTCTTGACGGAGGTCAAAAACGGTCTTCCGTTTTCTGCTGCCATCCTGTTCCATCATCTTTTGTACCTCTGCCAGAGGACGGATGAGTATTTCCGGTCTAACGCGAAGGACAGATTGCAGATTCTCGCTGATGGTTTCATGTTGCAGGTGTGTATCGCTGCCGATTATCACCGTTATCTCGTCGCTCAAGTCCATGGAACTCCTGATTTCCAGACAGAAGTGCTGGATATGCATGGCCTCAAGTGTTCTGAAAATCGTTTCCGGGTACAGGGTCGTCCCCTTGTATTTGAGTCTCTGGGCCAGCCGACCTTCGATGGGGCCCAATCGCTCGGTCTTCCAGCCACAGCTGCAGGGCGAGTCAGAGAGTCGCGCTACATCACCGGTCCGGAAACGGACCAGCGGAAAACCTTGGACACCGAGAGGCGTGACCACTACCTCGCCGGGCTGACCGTGAGGCAGGAGCCGGCCGTTATCATCAATGATCTCGACAATCATCAGCTCCGGGTGGACATGGCCGCCACAGGCTGCCGAACATTCGCAGAAGGCGGTTTCAAATTCTGTTGCGCCATAGGAGGCATAGATATCGGCCTGCCATAAATCTCTGAGTTGCTGGCCCAGTGGGCTCAGGCTGTTGTCCGGGTAACGGATCGGTTCGCCAATGGTGATGAGGGTTTTGATGCCGCTGTGCGACACTTCGATATTGTTTTCCAGCCCCCATTGACCGAGTTGGAGAAGAAAAGAGGGAACACCGACGATAGCTCCGGGGCTGAGTTTTTTGATGATTTGCCACTGCCTGGCCGGCTGCCCCGGTCCGCTTCTGATGGCTACCGCCCCCAGATTGACCAGACCTGAATAATAGGCCATGCCGGCAATAAAACACCTGTCAAGGGTGACGGTGAGGAGCACCCGGTCGTTTGGCCGGATGCCTGCACCGTAATAGGCCATTGTCTCATTGAAGGCCAATCGCTCCAAATCCGCGGCGGTGTAGGGAACTATCACCGGTTCCCCGGTCGTGCCGGAGGTCAGGGCGATGTCCCGATGGTCAGTATTCTCTTTTTGACAGAAAAGTTGCGGGTATTGGTCAAGATCTGTTCTTGTGGTAAAGGGCAGGCGGGATATATCGGAGAGATCACGGAAATCAGACGGGGTAACGCTTTCCCTTCTGAACATCTCTTGGTAGTAGGGCACTCGACTCGCCTGTTGCAGATGCCTTTGCAGAAGGGCAATGCGCTGCGGCATAGAGTCGACAGGCTCGCTGGTGCGCAGGGCCAAGGCCTCGTGCATTGAATATCTCTCTCCCCTACAAAAGGTCATGCCGTTGTCCTTGATTCTTTGAAAATGAGCGGCTTGGGGAAACAGCTAGCTCCCTGGTGGGTTAAATGCCTGCCTCTCTGCATTTCCAGAGTTTCTTTGATCATGCGCCTGGCCTGATCTCGCAGGGCAATGGCTGATTCTTGTGTATGTCCGTTTTTTGGTGGTGGGTGCAAGGGAGGGAGCAGCGTTAAGGTGACATGTCCGGGGGTCAAAAAATGCTCTCCCGGCGCGAGTATCTTTTCTGCCCCGGCGATACACACGGGAATAATGGGAAAACCGGTCTCAACGGAGAGCAGAAATGCACCTTATTTGAAACGGACAAGTTGGCCATTCCGAGAGCGATGTCCCTCGGGCCATATGGTGAGAGATGATCCTGAGTGCAGAAGATGTTCTCCCTGATTTTTTAGGGTATTCCAGCCTTCCCGAGAATCGATATATCCGGCAAGTCTCATCTGTTGCCCATAAACAGGGATTTTAAAGGGCCAGGAAGTGACAAAACTGTTTTCTTTCTTCAACGCCCCTAGCAGGTATGGGTCTATGGCTGAAGTGTGGTTGGCCACCAGAATTGCTGGAAACGGCAGTTCTGGCAAATGGGGGGGATAGTTGATTGTAACGATACTGCGCCAAGGCACAGGGCGGAGCAGAAGCCAACCGTAGAGAACAATTGCCCGACGCATGCCTTTGTCCCAGGCCCTACCGAGACAGACTTTGTGATACACAAGGAGAAAGGGCAATATGCCCAGGCCAACAACGGTGATTGCTGTAAATACGGGCCAATAGTAGAGATTAAAGAACAATTTCTTCAAGCAACGGCCCTATGAGGTGTGTTCCGATCGTAAACGAAGAAGAAATTGAAAAAGATCTTCCATGGTCCTGATTGAACGCAATGCTCCTTCATCGGTCAGTTTCATGGCAAAGGTCTTTTCAAGTACGACGACCATATCGACTGCATCAAGACTGTCAAGGCCGAGATCATCATAAAGGGTGGCGTCCGGGCCCATTTTTTCCGGGTCCAGCTCAAATTCCTGGGCCAATACTTCAACTATTTTCCTGCGGAGTTCATCGTCGGATATCATGAATCAAGTTTCCTGAAAACAAGGGCGGTATTGACTCCACCCAGGGCAAAATTATTTTTGATGACTGTGCAAAGACGGCGTTTTTCAATGCTTTTGATAAGATTTACTATCGTACATTCTGGATCAGCTTCTTGCAAGTTTCGTGTGGGAATTATTTCCTGGCGGAGGAGCATCTCAAGGAGGATAATACTTTCCAGCGCACCTGCCGCACCAAGTGTGTGGCCGATATGGGCCTTGAAGGAACTGACAGGACAGGTGTCGCCAATCGCCTCAAGGATTGCGGCAGCCTCAGCCTTGTCACCCTGCTCCGTGCCGGTGGCATGGGCATTA
>JAUYSF010000064.1 GCA_030696435.1 Desulfoprunum sp.
AAATGCCATGGCCTCAAATGTCACCGCAGCCTGGCGGGCCTGTAAACATGGGGCTGGACTTGCCAACCCCTGTTTTGTCCAGATCCACCCGACATGTATCCCTGTGCACGGTGATTATCAGTCTAAACTCACCCTGATGAGCGAGAGCCTTCGCAACGACGGTCGGGTCTGGGTACCAACAAAAGAGGGAGACAAGCGGTCTTCTTCTCAGATCCCCGAGACCGAGCGCGACTATTATCTGGAAAAGAAATATCCGAGTTTTGGCAATCTGGTACCGCGCGATGTCGCCTCCCGTAATGCCAAAGAACAATGCGATGCCGGCAAGGGTGTGGGCAATACCGGGTTGGCCGTCTATCTGGATTTTGCCGAGGCGATCAAGCGTGATGGCCGGGCAACAATCCTGAAGAAATACGGTAATCTCTTTCAGATGTATGAGAAAATTACCGACAAGAACCCCCTCAACGAGCCGATGATGATCTATCCGGCGGTACATTACACCATGGGTGGTCTCTGGGTGGATTATGACCTCATGACCACGGTCCCCGGGCTCTTTGCCCTCGGTGAGTGCAATTTCTCCGACCACGGTGCCAACCGACTCGGGGCCAGCGCCCTGATGCAGGGTCTGGCCGATGGCTATTTCGTTATTGCCAACTCTATCGCCAACTATATCGGCTCAACTCCGATGGAGAGAGTGATAGAAACTGATCCGGCCTTTGATGAATCCCGCAAGAATGTCGCCGACAGGGTGCACCGGCTCCTGCGTAACAGCATGCGGGGACCTGCCGGCAAGGTGACGGTCGATCAGATTCACAAGGAACTTGGGCGATTGCTTTGGGACAATTGCGGTATGGCAAGAAATAAGGCAGGACTAGAGGCAGCGCTGGCACAACTTCCCGACCTCAAAGAAAAATTCTGGGATGAAGTCTATGTTCCCGGTACTGGGACTGATATCAATCAATCTCTTGAGCGTGCCGGTCGGGTTGCCGATTTTCTCGAGTTCGCCGATGTCATGGTCCGTGATGCGCTGGCTCGTGAAGAATCCTGCGGCTGTCATCTCCGAGAAGAAAGCCAGACCACCGAAAATGAAGCAAAACGTGATGATACCAACTACTCTCACGTTTCAGTCTGGCAGTATCAGGGGGACAAGGTTGCACCGCTCATGCATAAGGAAAGTCTGGTTTTTGAGAATGTCACTCCCAGCCAGAGAAGCTATAAATAGAAAGATACTTTTTGGTCGCTCTCTTACCCGAAAATCTCAACGGTATACATACAATGAGCAGCATTGATCTTACATTGCAGATATGGCGCCAGAAGAACAATGATTCACTGGGACACCTGGAAACTTACAATCTCCAAGGAATCCATACGGACATGTCTTTTCTCGAGATGCTCGACGTTCTCAATGAGCAACTGACCAAAGAAGGAAAGGACCCGGTGGCCTTCGATCATGACTGCCGGGAAGGCATCTGCGGTATGTGCGGGTCGGTCGTCAATGGTGTCGCCCATGGTCCGGAAAAGGAGATCACCCTCTGTCAACTGCACATGCGGAACTTTCGAAGCGGTGACACCCTGGTGATCGAACCCTTCCGCTCAAGGGCCTTCCCGATTCGCAAAGACCTTATGGTTGACCGTTCGGCCCTTGATCGTATTATCCAGTCAGGCGGCTACGTTTCGGTCAATACCGGCGGGACACCAGACGGTAACTCCGTGCCCATCCCCTCCCAAACCGCCGAACTGGCCATGGACGCTGCGGCCTGTATCGGCTGCGGTGCCTGTGTTGCCAGTTGCCCCAATGGCGCGGCAATGCTCTTTACGAGCGCCAAGATCTCCCAACTCTGCCTTCTGCCACAAGGGCAGCCGGAGCGTAAACGCCGGGCCCTTGCCATGGTCGAAACCATGGATAAGGAAGGATTTGGCAACTGTACAAACGCCAGAGAATGTGAGGCGGTCTGCCCCAAGGGTATTTCGATCCGCAATATCGCCCGGCTTAACAGGGAATTTCTTGCGGCAAGCCTGCTGGAAGGATAAAGAATTTACCCTGAGTCGCCCCTGACCTGTTCAGCCTCTTCTGGGCTGAACAGGTTTTTTTATGTGGTATGTATTTTGAAAAAGTGGTTCGTTATCTATGCGGTATGATGTGGTTATTGTTGGTGCTGGACCGGCCGGTCTCAGTTGTGCCGGTATTCTGGCCAAAAACAATTTGCAGGTTCTTGTCCTCGAGCGCAAGGATCGTCCGGGCCCCAAGGTCTGTGCTGGAGGTATCACCTGGAGCGGATTGATCAAGCGCATTCCCGGTTCCCTCGCGGAGCGGTGCTTTTCTCGGCAGCATATCTCTACCCCACTGCAAAAGACCTCCATCACCTCGCCTGATCCGATCATCGCCACCGTCAACAGGGAGAAACTCGGACAATATATGGCCCGTGAAGCCGAATCCGTTGGGGCGGTGATCCGCACCTCGGCACAGGTCCGAGAAATCTCAGAAAAATCATTGATCTTTTGTGATCGGTTATCCGGCAAAGAGGAGAAAGTCTTTTTTGACCATCTGGTAGGGGCTGATGGCTCAACCTCACTTGTGCGAAGGTATCTGAAGATCCCCGTCGACCATTTCGGCATCGGTATCAATTATCAGATTCCGGCAGATATGGAAAAAATGGAATGGCATCTCGATGCCACCCTCTTTTTCAACGGCTACAGCTGGATATTTCCCCACAGCGATACCGTTTCGATCGGGGCGTATGCCGATGCGAAGGTCATGAAGGCAGGAGCCCTGCAACTGGCCCTGCTTCAATGGGCTACCAAGCGGGGTATGGCACTAGCGAATTACAAACCCAGGGCCGAAATTATCAGCTTTGACTATCGGGGCTGGCAGTTTGGCAATATCTCTCTGGCGGGGGATGCGGCAGGGTTTGCCTCAGGGCTGACCGGCGAGGGTATCTACCCCGCCATTGTCTCAGGCGAGGCTGTCGCCCAAACGATAATTGATCCAGACTATGACTTGTCGGAGCTGCACCGGCTCATCCGGCTGAATGCTTTTCATCGGCGTATGACCCTCTTGACCGGCAAGAACAGGTTTTTGTCAGCAGTGCTAGCGGAATGCGTCACTGTGGCCCTGCGCACCGGTGTGCTTGATTTTAAAAAACTGGAGATGTCCCATTAGGAGCCGTTAGGAAATAACCTGGCCATTTCAAACCATTTCCTTACGGCACCTTATGCCGTTCCAGGCATTTCTCTGGCCATGTTATTTTTTGACAACGGCTTAGTATAAATCCAGCCCCCATTCCTTCTCATGAAGATCATGATTTTCAATCAAAAAAATAAGAAACTCCTGCTGAATATCGTCTTTATTCTGATCTGCCTTGTGATCCTCGGCATTCTCTTCAATGCCCCGCAAGAGACCACGACCAGACTGCCGCTCGACGACAATCACCGCCTCTTTCAGAAGGACATGAGCAAGAAAGAAGCTGAGCTGTATTGCGGCAAATGTCACAGTCCAGACGGGCAGTCGCCGTTGCCGCAGAATCATCCGCCCAAGTACCGCTGTCTCTTCTGTCACAAGAGACAACAGTAATCTGCCCTTTTTACAGGCTCTTGTGCACTACCTCATAGACGTCACCCGAGAGCTTATCTGTGGCCAGGATCCGCTCCAGCTGTTTGCGGATGAGGTCCTGCCGGGTCATATCGTAGCGTTTCCACGCCGTCAGTGGTGAGACCAGACGGGCGGCGATCTGGGGATTGAGCTGATTGAGTTCAATGATCCTGTCGGCCAGGAAAAGGTACCCCGAGCCTGAAATATCGTGAAACCGGAAGTGATTGGCTGAGCAAAATGCCCCGATCAAGGCCCTGACCTTATTGGGGTTTTTCATGGAAAATGAGGCATTTTTCATAAGCCCGGTAACCGATTCGAGGGTATTCCCAAGACGGGAAACGGCCTGCAGGCTGAACCACTTGTCGAGAACCAGTGGATCATGGCTCCACTTGCCGTAAAAATCTTCGAGAATCTCCCCTCTTTTTCTTCCCGGGGTATTGCTGATGCAGGTCAAGGCCGCGATCGTATCCGTCATGTTTGCCTGGGCGAAATACTGAGCACTGCACAATTGATAGATCGCATCACTGGGGGTGTCTCCGGCCATGAGATAGGACAGTGCCACATTTTTCAAGGCCCGTTTTCCTATTGCCGCCGAACTGATCTGGTAAGCCCCCGCCTCGCTGTTCTCCTCGTAGATATGCCCAAAATCATCAGAGAATATCCGCGACAACTCTGAGCGGACAAATTCCCGGCCGTTATGGAGTGCATCAGGATCAATCACGATCATCTGCTGGGCCAGATAGGTCTCCGACGGCAGCTGCAGGGCCAGGGCCAGAAGGGCTTTATCTCCTGCCGATTGCCGCAGATTACTGCCAACTGCCGCAATAAACAGAGGATCAAGGACAGGCTTGTGACCTGTCTGAAATGCCTGAACAGTCTCCAGAATAATCGATTCAGCCAGTTGGCCGGCAGCACTCCAGCGATTGAACAGATCAGCATCGTGGGCCAGGAGAAATCCCAGTTCTTCCCTGCTCTGAAATGGCGCCACCTTCACTGGGGCGGAAAAATTCCTCAAAAAAGACAGCACCGGTCTCTCCGAAATATTGGTGAACGTATAGGTTTGTTCGGCCTCCCGGAGTTCGAGCACCTGTGTTCCTTTTGCTCCCGCGACAAGTAAGTCATTGCCTTTTCGACCTAAAAGTCCAATAGCCAGAGGGATATGAAAGGGTTCTTTCAAGCTTTGCCCTGGCGTCTCAGGGCAGCTCTGTTTCACGACAAGGCTGTATTTCTTTTCCTCAGCCGACCATGTGCCGCACACCGTCAGCAACGGTGTCCCCGCTTGGCTGTACCATCGTTTAAACTGATTGAGATCCCTGCCGGTGGCGTCGGCCATCGCCGCCACAAAATCATCACAGGTCACCGCCTGGCCATCGTGCCGAGCAAAATAAAGGTCCATTCCTTGGCGGAAACCCAAGGCTCCCAGCAGGGTGTGCATCATCCTGATGACCTCAGCACCCTTATTATAGACGGTCATCGTATAGAAATTGTTGATTTCGACAAAGGAATCAGGTCTGACGGAATGGGCCATCGGGCCGGCATCTTCGCGAAACTGATGATTTTTGAGAAGCTGAACATCATCAATCCTCTGCACAGCCCGGGAATTCATGTCCGAGGAAAATTCCTGATCTCTGAAGACGGTAAGCCCTTCTTTGAGACTGAGCTGAAACCAGTCACGACAGGTCACCCTGTTGCCGGTCCAGTTATGAAAGTATTCATGGGCGACGACCCCTTCGATGTCTATATAGTCCTGATCCGTCGCTGTTTCCGGTAAGGCCAGGACATATTTGGAATTAAAGACATTGAGCCCCTTATTTTCCATGGCCCCCATGTTGAAATCATCCACGGCGACGATCATGAAGATATCCAGATCGTATTCGAGACCATAAACCTCCTCATCCCATTTCATGGCCTTCTGCAATGAGCGCATGGCGTGCCCGCACTTCACCTTGTTGCGCTCTTCGACAAAGATGCGCAGGGTAATGTTCCGGCCGGATCGTGTGACGAAGGCATCCTCGATACAGGCCAGTCTGCCGGCCACCAGAGCAAAGAGATAGCAAGGCTTGGGAAAAGGATCCTGCCAGACGACAAAATGGCGATCATTATCGAGGAGGCCTGAGTTGATGAGGTTACCGTTTGAAAGCATCACCGGACATCGCTGCCTATCGCCTTCAATTCGGGTAGTAAAGCGGCTCAGAACATCGGGCCGGTCAAGGTAGTAGGTGATTTTGCGAAAGCCCTCGGCCTCACACTGGCTACAGAAATTGCCGCTCGAACAGTACAGGCCTTCGAGAGAGGTGTTGGCGGCAGGATCGATCCTGGTGGTGATCTCCAGTTCGAAATGATCCTGACCCGGAATAATACTCAGCGTCTTGTCCGTGCGTTGATACTCGCCTGCTGCAAGGATCCGGCCGGCAAGTCGGATCTCAACCAGTTCCAGGTTTTCGCCGCTAAGCTCAAGTCGACCGGAAAACTCCGTACTCTGCTGATTGGCAATATACACCGCTTTGGCGGTGACTTTGGTGAACGAATCGTAGAGTTCAAAGGTCAGATCGAGGCTCTCAACGAGGTATTCGGGGACCCGATAATCTTTACGGTAGATGGTTGTATGCTTTTCGCTGCTCATTGCAGGTATTCCTTGTTGATGATTATGACCTCAGGTCAGCATTTTAAAGCAGTATCAAGCTGATAACCGCCTTATTTAATTTCTATTTTATAATAGAATCGCCGTGCCGGATTCTCCAGCGATATTCTTTGACTGTTGACACGGTCCGACATTTCATTATATTCGAATGAGTTGTTGTATACAAAGACTGGTGTCTGAAATCAAATCCAATATTTAAGTGTTAACTGCAGAGAGAATCTTCCCGATGATTACAATTAATGAACATTATTTAAAATTACAGGCCTCCTACCTTTTTTCAGATATCGCCAGACGTGTTGCCGCCTTCCAGGAAAAGAATCCCCAGATCGAGGTTATTAAATTGGGCATCGGTGATGTCACCAAACCCCTGCCTGCGGCCTGTATTAGCGCATTCCATAAGGCAATTGATGAAATGGCCGTGGACTCAAGCTTTCGGGGATATGGTCCCGAGCAGGGCTACGCCTTTTTGCGGGAGGCCATAGCAACCCATGATTTTCAGGCCCGTGGAGCCGATATTGGGGCCGACGAGATCTTCGTTTCCGACGGGGCAAAGTGTGATACCGGCAATATCCAGGAACTCTTCAGCCAACAGACCCGGATCGCTATACCGGATCCGGTTTACCCGGTCTATCTCGATACCAATGTCATGGCCGGCCGCACCGGCAGTTACAAGGATGGCAGATACGAGGGGATCGTCTATCTCGATTCCACCTGGGAAAACAACTTTGTCCCTTCCCTGCCAGAGCAAAAGGTTGACCTGATCTATCTCTGTTTCCCGAATAACCCGACGGGATCGACGATAACCAAGGCCGAGCTGCAGAACTGGGTGGAATATGCCAGAGAGACCAATGCACTCATCCTCTTTGATGCCGCCTACGAGGTCTTTATCCGCGACGAGAGCCTGCCTCGATCAATCTATGAGATACCAGGTGCCAAAGAGGTGGCTATTGAATTTCGGAGTTACTCCAAGAATGCCGGCTTCACTGGAACGAGGTGTGCCTATACCGTCGTCCCCAAGGAGTGTCGGGCTTATGATTCCATGGGAACCAAACAGCTACTGCACCCGCTTTGGAACCGACGGCATTGCACCAAATTCAACGGCGTATCCTATCCTGTGCAGCGGGCTGCTGAGGCGACATACAGCGCTGAGGGCAAGGTTCAGGTCCGGGAACTGGCCGATTATTACCTAAAAAACGCTGCCCTTGTCAGGCAGGAGATGGCCCATCTCAACTTTCGCTTTGTAGGCGGTGAGAATTCACCCTATGTTTGGATTGATGGCGGTCGCGACAGCTGGGAATTCTTCGATATGCTTCTGAACAAAGCTGGAGTGGTCTGCACCCCAGGGGCCGGTTTTGGCAGGTGCGGCAATGGTTATATCAGGATATCCGCCTTCAACAGCCCTGAGAATGTCCAAAAAGCCATGACACGTATACGGGAAGCACTTTCTTGATTGTTTATCACAAGGGGACAAGGTGACTGGTACTATGAACCACCCTGCTCCCCTATTCCATTGCCAAATCAAGATGAGAACGCGAAAGCAAGCGAGCAGCGACGAGACAGTACATACAAGTACGGCGAGGAGCCGCACAGTGCAGCCGACAAAGTTAACGCTTGATTTGGAAATGGAATTTTTCTCATCCGTTGCGGTACTTCTTCAATCAGCTCTCTTTGCCGCATCAAAATGGATG
>JAUYSF010000075.1 GCA_030696435.1 Desulfoprunum sp.
GATCGGACTTACATCCAAATACCAAACCTCGGTCCAGGTCGGGGTGATTGGGGCGGAGAAGGTCAGGCTGTCCACCGGTTCAATGACCGAGGTCCAGGTCAGGGAATCGCTCTGCGGCCCCAAATTGATCTGGACCTTGCCTTCTCTGATATGCAGGGAATCGGTGGTCACCTTTTCTCCGGGCCAAAGAGGAATCTCCGCCACGATGATGCTCTCCGGACTGCGGCGGCTGATCCGGGTTACCACCGTCCACTTGAGGCCCATTTGCAAGGTCCGCTCCACCTGGAGAAAACCGGGGATATCGACATTGCCGGTCTCGGTTTCTATCCGACTACCGGTCGAGCTGCTCTTGATCCTCCGCAGGGACAGCTGCTGATCAATGGCCCCGTCGTCGTGAATTCCGGTAACCTCCCAGCCCGTCACCGCCACTTCGGCCCGTTGCGGCTGCATGGGGAATACGAGGTCCATAGTGTCGCTGTTTTTCAGATTTTTATGGAGAAGCAGATGGTGGATGCCGGGTGCAAGGCGGATAAAAAGGACTCCTGATTCGTCCTGGCGCAGGCTGTCCGCCGATTGTCCATCAACAGATATCTCATCAAAGATACGGCTTCCACCTGGAATAGGGACAGCAACGCGGGACGCCGCATGGATTTCCAAATCAAGCTTGAGAACATCATTCTGGAGAGTGAGAGTGCCTTTGTTGATATTGGCGCAGTTATCCTGACAATCAGGGGCTGCAAGTACCCGCTCGCGTAATTCATCGAGCAGCTCCTGGCTCGGGAATTCTCCCTCAGCATGGGCAGGCGCACTGAGCAGCAGGAGCAATATGGGCAGGCAAAGGCAGGCCGCCGTTTTGACGGCAGCCCGGCTGGCCAAGCCTGCACCTTTGCGCACTTGCAGCAGAAGACCTGCGAGCAGCAGGGTCAGCAGAATGACCCGGACGAAAGCCAGTACACAGCTCCACCTCGGCGACAGCAGGATGAGTTTTACC
Organism: Desulfoprunum sp.; assembly: GCA_030696435.1. Taxonomy (GTDB): domain Bacteria; phylum Desulfobacterota; class Desulfobulbia; order Desulfobulbales; family Desulfocapsaceae; genus Desulfoprunum. The sequence goes on from JAUYSF010000075.1 coordinate 992, forward strand.
CCCTGACTCGGGTTAACCGGGCCGTTCCAACCCAGGGCAATAGATCGCCAGGTCCAGGAGGGCAGGCCGGGCCCGGTCTGGACCATGGCATCCGGATCAAAGGCCACAATCTTTTCAGGAGGCGGCGGTTCAGCACCACTGCCGTAGGGCCTCGACTGCAGCATCTTCAGGTTCTGTCTGCTCTTCGTGTCTATCTCACTCGGAACAGGGGCCACAGCCATCTCCTTATCCTCCATGGCTGCCTCATTGACCGGGGCGGCATCCTGCCTGGCAGCAGGTTGCAAAGAGAAGGATGGCGTATATACCTGTTCCAACTGCGGGTAAATCCCCACCCGTATCTCCTGGACCATGAAGGGAATTGCCACGATTGCCAGCAGAACCAGAAAGATGCCGGTAGCCACCCGGAAAACCGAACCGGCCCGACCTCCCTGGGGCAGTATCTTGAAGAGGGCCATACAGGCCAGCAGGGGCAGCAGAAAAAGATGTGGGGAATCGGGCTGATGATAGATGAGGATAAAGGTTAATAGGGCGAGCAGGCCCCAACCAGTGCCAAGAAGCCTTGCGGTAGCCAGGGCCAGGATGAGCACCAGGAAGATGTCCATGAGTGTCCAGCTGTTCAGCCATGTCGAGGCCTGATCCACCCCGGAGGTCGCCAGGAGCTTCCAGCCTGGTGGCAGATTGAGATTTATGGAGAGGCTCTGAAAGGTATGATTCCAGCCGGGGGCGGCAAAACTGAGCCATCCTCCCTTGACCTGTTGCTCGAGCCTGGAATCGGCGGTGAGAAGGAGGTTGCCCTGACGGACTTCGACACCCTGGGGACCATCACCTGTGATGCGGGTGATCATCCTCTTCGCCCCTTCGACCTCGACGCTGCCGAGCTGCTGTTCCGGCAGGACATCGAGGCGCCAGTCGCGGGTCATCCTGCCGTCGAGCCGGTCGTTGACCGTTAGCCCGCCACCGAGATCGTCAAGCCACAGGGTACGATGCAGATTGAGCCTGTTCGGATAGGGATTGGGGTTGCCCCTGAACTTTTCCGAGAGCCTCATGCGATCCTTGCCGGTCAGGATATAGGCGGGAAAGCCCTGCCACTCCGAGGGCAGCGCGGTGCGACCAGGATCAACGGCTTGGACGTTTTCGACCACCACCTGACGCAGACGGGGGTCGGCCTCAAAGGCCCAGATCTCCTCGTCGGCCCAAAGACCTTTGCCAACCGGCCCCGTTGCCAGTTCAGCAGGAGGATTCCCGCCTGTATATCTGAGAGTCAGCCCGATGATCCACTGACCGGGTTTGGCCTGGAGCACCAGATGTCCCGCCGGGTTCAGCCGGATCGGCAAGGGAGAGTTGACCTGCAGGGGCACAAAGGGTTCCTTGATCTGCAGCCCCAGTTCGATCTCACGTGGGCTGCCGGAGACGGTCAGGATGAGAGAGAGGTGTTCGAGTAGCGGCAGACTATCCTGGATCTTGCGGAATACCTGCAGAGAAGCGCTCTCTTCCTCGACCTTGACCGCGGTGGCCCGGGCCTTCAGCCAAAGCCTGCCGTCTTTTTCCAGGGCCGGTAACGGGCTCGGCTTTTTATTGATCTGCAGGCTGATCGTGCCGGAGGAAGGAGGAACGGTGATATACTCGGGCGTCTTCTGCCAGGAAAACCGGCCGGTAAGAAGGTGGTGTCCTTTGTCCAGCCAGACGGCTGGGAGAGCCCCACTTTTCTGCACCTCCATATTGACCGTCCCCGAGCGGACATCTTCGGGCCAAACGCCCTGCTGTCCCGGCAGCAGGACCAGAGAGCGGGTTTCAATCTCCCATTCCTGGCTGAACTCGGCACCCCGGTCGGCCACCTCCAGATGCAACCGTGAAGGCCAGGTACAGAAAGAAATATCAGGAGAATCTGCCCGAAGGGTGCAGGTCCGCTCCTCTTGATCATGCAGGACCCAGGGTATCCACTGCTGCAGCGATTCGGGAATATCCACATGGGTGGAGACGGCGGGAGATCCCGTAGGGAAGAACATCCCAATCAGAAATTGGAGGAGAACAACACAAAGACATATACAGGGACTGCTGGGCATACGCATGGAAGATCCGGCCTGCATGGTTTTCTGCCTCCTTCTGAGATAGGTGATGAAAAATCCTCTTTTTTTGCCTGTTTTGCCGCAGCTGAATATAGAGAATACTCATGAAAATTGTCAATGAGAGAACCATATCCAGCCAGTAATCCGGCAATCCTGGGCTCAACGCTCCTTTCATGGACAGAAATGTGCAGGTTTAATCAGATAAACTCGTAAAAATCCGCCACGAAGATCATAGATTGCTAGATAAAAAGTTCGGTATCCAAGGCGTAGTGTTTTTGGCAGGTTCTCGACAATACACAGAGTATGTCGAGAACCTGCCAAAAACCTACAACGAAGGAGATCGGGCTTTTTACGACGCCATCAATCTGGTCAAACAAGTCCAGGAGCAGTACACTTTAAGGAAATTGCCCGCACTTCATGACACCCCAGAGGAAGGGCCTTGAAGGCCCAAAAAGAATTCCTCTCGTTGTATTTCTTGTTGAAGACTGTAGCACAAATGAGGTAAATGGAATCCGACTTCTGCCATAATCTTCAGCAGAAGGCCGGTAAGATGTTTGTCAACCCATTTTCGCTCAGCAGATACTTTCTCGTCCACCACAAGGAAAAACCATGTTCGGGTTAGGTTTAGAACTCTCAATCATTCTTGCGATCTGTCTCTTCACTGCCTGCATCTTTGAATTCATCAATGGCTTCCACGATACCGCTAATGCGGTAGCCACGGTGATCTATACAAAATCGCTGCAACCGATTGTCGCTGTCATCTGGTCAGGGTTTTTCAATTTCCTTGGTGTCTTCCTGGGAGGGATAACGGTAGCGATCGGCATCATCAACCTGCTCCCCGCCTCCGTACTTTATGATCCCAATATCTACCATTCCCTGTCTTTGATTCTCGCGCTGGTATTGACGGCGATTGTCTGGAACTTCGGTACCTGGTACATGGGTATTCCCTGTTCCAGTTCCCACACCCTGCTCGGTTCGATTTTCGGGGTCGGCATCGCCTTCATGCTCTTGCCCGATGCCGGTAATGTCGCCCTGAACTGGATGAAGGTAAAGGATGCCGGACTTTCCCTGCTGATATCCCCCCTCATCGGTTTCGGCTTATCGATGGGCCTAATGATGCTCTTAAAAAAAATCACCCGAAACAATCCGGTCATTTTTGAGCACGATGAAACCCGACTCCACCCCCCCTTGGGCATCCGTTCCCTGTTGATCCTGACCTGCACCTCCGTCAGTTTCACCCATGGTCAGAATGACGGACAGAAGGGCGTGGGGCTGATCATGATCATGCTCATCGCCCTCGTTCCGGCAAAATTTGCTGTGGATGCCAGCAAATCTCCCGTTGATCTCCTGGTAAAAGTTACGGCCATAGAAGAGGTCATAACTCGTTCAACCTCGACCGAGATGTCTCTTGAAAACAAATTGAGCTGCCAGCTGATCCTCGATAAAACCGCTCATATCCGCAACTTGCTCCAGGGCATCAGCCGGCTTGATGCAACGGCCGCGCAGACCAACTTCAGCCTCCGCAAGGATATCACTTCGATCAAGAAAGAGGCGGCAAAGCTCTTCACGACCTCGATCGAACAACCCCAATTGCCGCTCGATGCCAGGAGCGCCCGCGAGTTGAAAGAACATGTCGCCTTTATCAAGGGCTATATCGAATATGCTCCCTTGTGGGTTATCCTCATGGTCTCATGTTCACTGGGACTGGGGACGATGATAGGTTGGAAACGCATCGTCGTAACGGTGGGTGAAAAAATCGGCAAAACCCCGCTGACCTACGCCCAGGGAGCCAGCGCGGAGCTGGTGGCAGCGATGACCATCGCCTTCTCTTCCGGCCTGGGCCTGCCGGTCAGCACCACCCATGTCCTGTCTTCGGGCATCGCCGGCTCGATGGTGGCCAAAAATGGTTTCAAAAATCTGCGCAAACGCACAGTCCGCAATATCCTCACGGCCTGGCTGATCACTCTGCCGGTCACTGTCGTCATGGCCGGTGGTTTATTTCTTCTGCTCAACTGGCTGGTTCGGCTCTTCACATGATCACTCTTTTCTGATTTCATCCTTCAAGGACAGCAATAAAGCACTACTGGGAAAAAACTTGACAGGCTATTAGTGGAGGGGTAAAAGGACTGAACGTTCAGTCCGCACCTCATTCTACTCTCACGAAAACCATGAAAGAAGAAAATATCGACAAGCGCACAGCAATTCTCAAGGCCGCCATGGAACTAATCGCTGAAAACGGCTTCCACGGCGCCCCGACGGCGATGATCGCCACCAAGGCGTGTGTCGGTACCGGCACTATCTACCGCTATTTTGCCGATAAAGATGTCTTGATCAAGGAGGTGTTCAGGGATGTCGAGGCCAGATTGAACCAGATGCTGCTGGCAGGCTATCCAGCCGGCCAGTCGGTCCGA
>JAUYSF010000118.1 GCA_030696435.1 Desulfoprunum sp.
TCAAGGGCTTGTCAATAACTTTCTTGCCCTCCCAATCTCTTCTTTCCTTCGGCTAGTTCCGTCAATCTCAGCTCCCGCTGGCATCAACTCAACCTCACCCAAGGACCGCGGCAAACTACTGTATCACTCCGCTACTGTCAAGAGGTAATTATGCCCTATGGTAACTATTGAAAAAAATTACTTGCTCGGAAAGATGGTATATGAGTATGTAGTCCCTGATAAAGGAAAGTATCCAATTTGATTTTGTTTAATGCTTCCTAAGGGCAATTTTTGTAAATTATTACCTAGGCCAAGCATGTTGAAAAAAGGCAGAATTCTCTTTTAATCATACGGACATTTACCGGAATTTATGGAAAATACGAAACAGTTACTCCGCAATCTTCCCAAAGTTGATGAATGTATCACTCAGATTGAGAACTTCGTTGGCCCTGAAGTACCGACCGCGATAATAAAGCAAGTCGTACAAGAGTGTATAGAGACTGAAAGACAGAAGATTTTATTTGCTCAGCATGACACTACTATGAGTAATGCTGATTGGATGGATTTCTTTTTGGCCGAAATTGAACGCAAAAATAGAGTTAATTTTCGCAGAGTTATTAATGGTACAGGGGTTGTAATACATACGAATCTCGGCCGATCACTCCTTTCGGAGAAGGCTACAAACGCTCTGGCTCAAGCCGGTGGCTACTATTCGAATCTCGAATTCAATCTAGATACGGGAAAGCGGGGAAGCAGATACAGTCTAGTTGAAAAGCTCATCTGCGATCTCACGGGTGCTGAGGCGGCACTGGTCGTGAACAACAATGCAGCTGCTGTTTTTCTTGTTCTTGAAACACTCGCCCGCGGTACTGAGGTCATTGTCTCACGGGGACAGTTGGTGGAGATCGGCGGATCATTTAGGATACCAGATGTTATGACCAAGAGTGGGGCGCGCCTGGTCGAGGTAGGGGCGACCAACAGAACGCATCTTTTTGATTATGAAAATGCCATCAGTCCGGAGACCTCTCTTCTTCTCCGTGTCCATACATCAAATTTCAGGCTTATCGGTTTTACCTCGGAAGTCTCAGCAGAAGAGATGGTCGTACTTGCTAGAAAACATGGCTTGATTGTCATGGAAGATCTTGGCAGTGGTTGTCTGGTTGATCTTTCCAAATTTGGTCTGCCTCGGGAGCCGACAGTGCAGGAGATTGTCAAGGCCGGTGTTGATGTGGTGACATTCAGCGGCGATAAACTACTCGGCGGGCCTCAGGCCGGCATTATCATCGGCAAGCGGGATGTCATTGATCGGGTCAAAAAAAATCCACTTAATCGGGCACTGAGGATCGACAAATTCACTCTTGCTTCTTTGGAGATGATCCTGCGTGACTATTATGATACCGAATGCGCTCTGAAAAATATCCCGACGCTGGCCATGTTGACATGCACATCCGAGGTGATTAAAAAGCGAGGATACAAGGTCTTGCGCAAGATAAAAAAAGAAATTGAGGCGAAATGCCATTCTTGCCTGGTTTCAACAGTCTCAAGGGTTGGCGGAGGTGCTATGCCGGAATACAGCCTTGATAGCTGGGCTCTGGCCTTAAAGCCGCTTGAGTTGGGTTTGAATGCTTTTGAAAGCGCGCTTCGTCGGCTACCTTTGCCACTTATAGGCAGAATTGAAAACGATATTTTCCTTGTCGATTTTCGCACTGTCCAGGATCGTGAGCTTTCTGAACTCTCCGTTTTGCTAATAGATTTCTTTCGTGTCGAGCGGGCAGTATAATGGAAAAATTTCCTTCTTTTTCTATTGACCACATTCTCAGAGAAGAAGATTTTCTCAGATTTTCCCGTGCATTTTCGAAGATACTCCTTGAGAGAATTCCAACGGCGAAAGGTGTCAGCTTTATAACAACGTCAGAACAGCTTGAGGCTGATTTTGCCGATAAATACATCAGAAAAACAATCAGCAAGCTGTATGAGCAGGCGATTGCCCAAAGAAAGGCTGTCAAAGCTGCGGAAGACAGTATTCTGATACCCTTTCCCTTAGATCAAGAAGGCTGGATTGTGGCCTATGTCTCAGGGGTCGATCCTCTTATTATCCAGCGTGCTGGCAATGATTGGCTGGCAGATATACAATTGACTGTTTTAAGAGATTTTTTCTCTCTCAAACAGGCAAGAACCGATCCTGAAACCGGTCTGCTCAACAGTGCTAATCTCTATGCCTTTCTTGATGGTCTGTCTGATTATAACCTGATACATCTTGTGCTGATCGAGCTTGCTTCCCGGGTCAGAATGCCGCGTGACGCTTTCCAAAACGCCAGAAAGGCGACCCTTGCCCTTCAGGAATTTACAGGTGGCGGTTTGGTCCATCATCTCGGTCAGTGTGTGTTTGCCATTTTATTACTGCAACAAGATTCCCACGTCGGAAATGCCCGGTTTGGTTCTTCGCTCGTCTCCTCTCTGAAGCGTGAGGGATTTCATCGAGTACATATAGGATCGACTGCTGGCGAAGGAAAAGCCGAATCGGAGGCCGGAAAAAAGAAATTGCAGGACAGGTTGCTGGCGGAGGCTTGGGCGGCGTTGCAAACAGCGGGTCGGCGAGGGCCATTCAGCTTTTGTGATTACAGCGTACTGGCCCACCCAGAAAAACATCCTCTCAACTCTCACAAAGATGCCCTAATTAGAAAAATCCGCAGAAAATTTCAAGGATCACCTGTATTTTGTCTGATCGAGTTAAAAAAAGAAGGCTCGACGGCGATGCCTCTTTCTCAACTCCTGGCAAAATATGTCGAACCGCAAATGCTTTTTGCAGGAGAAGGCACGGTCGTGATCTATTTAGAGCATGCTGTCGAGGAAAAAGCCCGGGGCTGGATCGGTAATATCCTCCAGATGCTGGATCGCGATGTAGGAACGCCAATGCAGATTTCGGCTGGAATTGCCTCCTATCCCTATGCTGATTTTAAAAAATCCGAGATTCTGGCCAACTGCCGTAAGGCGTTGCTCCATGCCGCCTTTTTCGGTCCTTCAAGTATCACCTCCTTTGATGCAGTCAGTCTGAATATCAGTGGAGATATTTATTATAGCGAGGGCGATCTGCCCAGTGCCGTAAGAGAATACCGCCGGGGACTTATTTGCGAGCCGGGGAATGTCAATCTACTCAACAGCTTGGGTGTAGCCTATGCCATGATGGATAAGCATGCCTTTGCCCGAGAAAATTTCAAAAAGGCCCTTGTCGGTGAGCCGGACAATTTCATGTCTCTCTATAATCTCGGACTCGGAGAAGTTCTCAGAGGTAATGTTAGCCATGGTTTGCTGTGTTTTGAGAAGGCTATCGGTGCCCATTCCGAGGAAGACGGGCCTGAGGTCAAGAGCGATCTGCAGTTTCAACTGGCAAAGCTCTACTGTCGCTTGGGAATTTACGATAAGACCTTGGATTTCCTGATGCCGTGGTATGCGTCTTGTGGATCATCACAATCGGCAGGACGTGCTCTGCGTTATCTGGGGGAAGCCTGCTTTCATCTGGGGAGAAAAAGCGAGGCGACAATATGGTTGCAGAAAGCCTTGCACTTCAATGAGATTGACCCTGAAGCACTCAGCCTTCTCGGGCTGGTTTATCTCGAAGAGGGTGAAGGAAATGAGATTGCTCTCGCTTTCTGCGAAAAGAGCGTTGAACTTTGCCCATCCGATACGGTTGTCAGGTTACGTTTGGCCAGGGTACAGGTCGGATGCGGGCTACTTTCTGATGCACGACAGAATCTGGTGAAATGTCTTGGCAACAGGAATATCCAGGCCGAAACCCAATTCTACCTGGGGCGGGTCTGCCAGAAAATGGGGAGAAAGAAGCAGGCCAAGTATTGGTTTGGCAAGATTTTACAGCAGGAGAAAATATCTCCTGAACTTATGAGTGAACTACGTGCAGTAATTGAGAATTAAGGACTGATAAGGATGATGATATGCAGTTTGAAGAGCGAAGAAGAGTAAAAAGAGAGCCTAAACACTGCCTTGACAATTCGGTAGTGGGTGACTCTTGGAGAATGTTCAGGATAATGGCTGAGTTTGTTGATGGGTTTGATGCCATGTCGGCGGTGGATGTCCCGGCCGTTACCATTTATGGCTCGGCCAGAATTTCCAAAGAGCACAAATATTACAAATTGACCGAGGAGATTGCCACAGGCCTGGCGCAGTCCGGTTACGCGGTCGTAACAGGCGGGGGGCCCGGTCTTATGGAGGCCGCCAATAAAGGAGCTGCGGAGGCCGGTGGTGTGTCCATCGGGTTGAACATCAGCCTGCCGCATGAACAGGCGCCAAATCCTTACGCGAATTTCCCCTTGCATTTCAAATACTTTTTTGTTCGCAAGGTCATGTTCATGAAGTACTCGATGGCTTTTATCTGCATGCCCGGAGGCTTTGGTTCTCTGGATGAGCTGTTTGAGGCAATGACCCTGATTCAAACCCAGAGGATCAAGCCCTTTCCCATTGTCCTGGTGGGTAGCGATTTCTGGGCTGGACTTGTCGACTGGATAAAGGATAAACTTCTGGCTGAAGGGAACATTAATAAAGAAGATTTGCAGCTATTCAGAGTGCTCGATGATGCAGAAGAAGTTGTCAATTTCATCAAAAAAACGGTAATAGTTTAGGATTCATGATAATAATAGGATTATTCACTGTAGGATTGCCTTTATATTATTTGTCAGGACCGCGCGATACGGCAGTATCTGATACTCAGAGAGGGAGATTATGGCTCAGATAGATGCATTTTTTAAATTGATGAACGACGAAGGGGCCTCTGATCTGCACATGGTGGCAGAACAGCAGCCTTTGCTTCGTATCCGTGGCGATATGGAGCGGGTCAAGTTCAAGAAAATGGGAAATGAGGAACTGAGGGCCATGCTCTACGAGATATGTCCTGAAGAGAAAATTAAAATTTTTGAGGAAACGGGGGATATAGATTTCGGTTATGAGATTCCCGGTCTTGCCCGCTACCGCTGCAATTTTTTTCAGCAGAAATATGGTGTGGGTGCGGTGTTCCGCGAGATCCCCAGCGAGATAATGACTTGCGAGCAGCTCGGACTGCCCAAAGTCATCGCGCGACTTGCCCATTTGCCTAAAGGCTTGGTGTTGGTCACCGGTCCAACGGGCTCCGGTAAATCGACAACCTTGGCTGCAATTGTCGATGAGGCAAATAAGAACAGAAAGGACCATATTATTACGATAGAGGACCCTATCGAATTTGTCCATCGGAGCCAGAAGTGCATTATCAATCATCGTGAGGTCGGCACACACACCAAGTCGTTTTCTGCGGCCCTGCGCGGTGCCCTGCGTGAGGATCCGGATATAATCATGGTCGGCGAATTGCGCGATCTAGAAACCATTACCATGGCCATGGAAGCGGCGATGACCGGACATCTGGTATTTGGCACGCTCCATACCATCAATGCCATGAAGACCGTTGACCGTATAATTGAGATATTTCCGGCCAGCCAGCAGGGGCAAGTCCGCTCGACCCTGGCTGATGCTCTGAAGGCGGTGATTTCTCAGACGCTTTTCAAGCGTATCGATATCAAAGGCCGTTGTGCTGCCCTGGAAATCCTTATTGCCACACCTGCTGTGCGAAACCTAATTCGTGATTCCAAGACCTTCCAGATAATTTCAACCATGCAGACCGGCAAGAAATTTGGCATGCAGACGCTTGACGATGCCATCATGGAATTTATCGAGAAAAAAATGATCAGCCCGGACGATGCCTATTCAAATGCAGTTGAGAAATCTAAGTTTTTGAAATATTTGCGCAAACCTCCGTCAGACTTTACCGAGGTCTAAAAAAAGCTCAATGAGTGGCGGCAGGATAGCCTGGTTGGACAACCAGCTCTTCCGCCACTGCCTTCACAACAAGCCCTGAGGGCAGCGGTCCTTTAGCAGATCTGCTGTAGCGCAAAATGGTGAAGTGTTCTCCGTTGGTATTGACTTCGACTGTGCCGTTACGGGCGGTTGTCAGCATGACTATCTTGTTTCGGTTACATAGACTCTCAAGCCCTGGATCGGGAAAATATTTGAGCTTGTTACGCCCGGCAGAGACAATGAGATAGCTGGGGTGCACAGCCTTGAGAAAAGCGGGAGAATTCGAAGTCTTTGAACCATGATGAGGAGCGAGCAGGAGGGTTGATAACGGATTTTCGACCCTCCTGGTGAATTCCTTTTCCGCCGCAATACTGATGTCCCCCGGGAAAAGAACGGAAAAGTTTTTGTGTTGGTCAGAATACAGGAGGGTGATAATACGCCTTATTATGTCCAAAACGACTCTAATATTTGGGTTCGAACTGGCAATGTAAGCACACCAATAGATATAGCTTCTCCCGACAGACTGGCATTG
>JAUYSF010000232.1 GCA_030696435.1 Desulfoprunum sp.
ATACTCAGTGAATCTGAAGAAGTGATTAACCCTTTTCTGCAGCGTCTTGAAAATGAAAAAGTCCCGGCCGAAGTACGGCTCATGGAAGAACCAGCCGGGAAAATAATCACCGATGTGGCCACTATTGAAAATAGTGACCTGATCATTATGGGATCGCATGGCTTAAGCAACCTTGCAAGCCTGATAGTTGGCAGCGTAACCCACCGGGTCCTGCAGACAGCCCCTTGCTCTGTTTTGGTCGTGAGGTAGCGGCGAACGTACGGGGATTGATGGGGCGTGGGATTGCTAATTCCCCTCATTTTCTCTGATAGAGCTCAGGGACAATGATCTCCATGAAGTTTTCCGGTTTCTTCAGTGGGCCAAAGCCATTTTGACGATACAAGCCGTGCGCATCGGAAGTAGCCAGCAGCCAGCGGCGCAGTCCCTGCAACTCTGGATGTGCAAGGAAACAGGAGATGAGCCATTTCCCGAGCCCACGGCCCCGGAACTCAGGCAGGATAAAAATGTCGGCCAGATAGGCAAAAGTGGCACGATCCGTGATTGCCCGCCCGAAACCGATCTGACTGCCGTTATGATACACGCCGAAGGAAAGGGAATTCTTGATCGCCTTCTCCACAATTGCCTTTGGGATGCCTTTTGCCCAGTATGACGTGCTTAAAAAACCATGGATCATCTCAATATCGAGATCATCCTGACGAGTAGTAATTGTAAACTCCCCCTGCTGCCATTCCATGCATTTCCCCTTTCAATGAGCCAATGAAGCATTGGTTGCCTTTGCCCCAGATTAAATTCCCCTTGTGCAAATGTCACTGAGATAAACGCCTTTCCGGTGGAATATCCCGATCAACTCCCGGATTCGAGGCAGCCCCAAATTTCACGCTAGGTTGTAAACCTAGCCCCCCTCAGCATTTTCTGCAGAGAGAAATAGGTTCTGTACCGATTGCCTGACCAAACAAGATCAAATACTATCGACGAACAGTGTTGCTCTCTGAAGGGGGGAAATACTTCCTTTTCGGCAGGGATTCTCCCTGGTGCAGCAGCCAAAAGATGGAGTGGTGTATTGATGTTCAGGTCAAGCGTAAATCGTGACATTCTCAGCCCGATTTCCTTTCTCAGTCGCAGCGCGAGAGTTTATCCGGACAAGGTCGCGGTGATCTACGGTGAGCTCCTGTTTACCTACCGCGAATTTCAGGCAAGGGTTCATCAGTTGGCCAATGCTTTGCTGGCCAAGGGTATCGGCCCCGGCGGCAAGGTGGTGTTCATCTGTCCCAACACCCCACCGATGCTTGAGGCCCACTACGCCATACCGATGATCGGGGCTGTCCTGGTCTGTGTCAACAGCCAGCTGTCCCGCCGGGAATATCTGCATATCATCAATCATTCCGATGCAAAAGCTGTTTTTGTCGACAATGAGTTCAGCCCCCGGATACAGCCGATTGTCGATGAGCTGGACAAGGTTGAGCTGTTCGTCACTATCTGCGACGACAGCTGCGCACCTCAGTTGCAAGGCCCGGAATATGAGGCGTTTTTGGCGACCGGCGCTACGACGCCACCTGCGGTGGAAGGCATCATCGATGAAGATGCGTTGATTGCCATCAACTACACCTCGGGCACTACCGGTAAGCCCAAAGGCGTCATGTGCAGCCACCGCTCCACCTATCTGCACACCGTGGGCGAGATCATCGAATCGTCGCTCGGTCCGGACTCGGTGTATCTCTGGACCCTGCCGATGTTTCACTGCAATGGCTGGGGGTTTGCCTGGGCGGTCACGGCCGTGGGGGCGACCCATGTCTGCCTCCGACACGATCTACCGCAAGAGATCTTTGGCCTGATCGAAAAAGAGAGCGTATCGCATCTCAGTGCCGCACCCAATATCCTGCTGCTGATGATCTGTTATCCTGAGGCGGCTCAGGTAAAACTGCGCCGTCCCCTGCAGATCCTCACTGCAGGGGCCTCGCCCTCTCCCGCCATCATCCAGGGTATGGAGGATATTGGTGCCAATATCACCCACGTCTACGGCCTGACCGAGCTCCATGGGCCCCACAGTGTCTGTGCCTGGCAGGCCCCCTGGGTCGAACTCGATCCCGATAATGTTGCCAGGATGAAGGCCCGGCAGGGCGTGCCCTATACCACCAGCCTGCATATGGCCGTGGTCGACCCTTTGACCATGCAGCCCGTGCCGGATGATGGGCTGACCATGGGCGAAATCGTCATGCGGGGTAACAATGTCATGCTCGGCTATTACAAGGATCAGGAGGCGACGGACCTGGCCTTTCGCGACGGCTGGTTCCACAGCGGCGACCTGGGAGTGATGCATCCTGATGGCTATATCCAGATCATGGATCGGGCCAATGACATCATCGTCAGGGGCGGCGACATCATCTCCTCGCTGGAAATCGAAGAGGTTATCTACCGGCATCCCGATATCCTGGAAGTTGCGGTGGTATCGGCCCCTGACCCGATCTGGGGCGAGGTGCCGAAGGCCTTCGTGGTAGCCAAACTGGGCCGCAAACCGACGGAAAATGAGATCATCGAGTTCTGTCGAAAAAATCATGCCCAGTTCAAGGCGCCGGAAACGGTTGAATTCTGCCAACTGCCCAAGACGGCAACCGGCAAGACCATCAAGGCCCAACTGCGGAGCCGGGAATGGTTGGGACTTGAACGTAAAGTGAGCTGAGCCCCCGGGGCGCTAGCGCAAACCGTGGCGTCTGAGCGTCATTCATTGTCCAAAAATCTCACAGGAGCGATAACAAAATGAATAAAGTTGTCATAGTCAGTGGATGCAGGACGGCCGTGGGAGCATTCGGCGGCGCTCTGAAGGATGTACCGGTGGTTGACCTGGGGGCTCTGGTCCTGCGGGAAACCTTGCAGAAGGCCGGTCTGCGACCGGTTCGCAGCGGCGATTTTCAAGAAACCGTGCCAAAAAAACTGGCCGACCAGCAGGAGCTTGAGCTGGAGAGCAGGTATGCCGGCTGGGATTCCGCTCTCCGGGAGATCGCCATCGATGAGGCCATCATGGGCAATGTTCTGCAGGCCGGGCAAGGCCAGAATCCGGCCAGGCAGGCCATGGTCAGGGCCGGATTATGCAAGGAAACCCCGGCCTTCAGCGTCAACAAGGTCTGTGGCTCGGGACTGAAGGCGATTGCCCTTGCCGCCCAGTCCATCATGACCGGCCAGGCCGAGGTGGTGCTGGCCGGCGGCCAGGAGAATATGAGCCAGACCCCGATGGCGATGCTCAAAGGGCGATGGGGCTATCGCATGGAGATCACCGGGGTCGGCGAAATCCATGACCTGCTGGTCTATGACGCCCTCTATGAGATCTTCTACGGCTATCACATGGGGGTTACCGCCGAAAACATCGCTAAGCTCTACAATATCAGCCGCGAAGATCAGGACCGGCTGGCCGCTCTCAGCCATGCCAGGGCCATGACGGCCATCGACAAAGGCTGGTTTGCCGAGGAGATCGTGCCGGTAATGGTGAAGTCGCGCAAAGAGGAGATCATTGTCGATCGGGACGAACGGCCGATGCTCACCAGCATCGAAAAACTGGCCAGGCTGCGGCCGGTCTTTGCCAAGGATGGTACGGTGACGGCCGGCAACGCCTCGGGCATCAATGACGGGGCCGCGGCGGTGCTGCTGATGAGTGCGGAGAAGGCCAGACAGCTCGGCCTCAAACCACTCCTGACCATTGAGGGCTTTGCCTCAGGCGGGCTCGATCCGGCCTACATGGGCCTCGGCCCGGTGCCGGCGATCAAGCGGGCCTTGAAGCAGGCCAAGATGACCATAGCTGATATCGAGATGATCGAACTCAACGAGGCCTTTGCCTCCCAGGCCATCGGCTGCATGCTTGAACTCGGTATCGAGGTGGAGAAACCCAACCAGCTCGGCAGCGCGATCTCCATGGGCCATCCGGTCGGTTGTACCGGCGCGAGGCAGATGGTGACCACCCTCAGCCAGATGCAGCGCAACAACTTCGCCACCGGCCTGATCAGCATGTGTATCGGCGGTGGTATGGGAATGGCCATGGTGGTCAGCAATAAAGAATAATCGTAACCGTTATTGTTGTCATTCCGGCAGGCTTTAGGCCGGAATCCAGAGTATTGCAGTTTTAAAAACCTGGATCCCCGACAGAAGCATTCGGGGATGACAGACATTTTTCTCCGTGATCAGATGTAGCTAAACAGTTACGAATAATCAATAATCAAAGGCGCCAGTGTCGGCCCTTCATAAACAATTTCGGGAGCATAAGATGCACGTACAAACCTTTGGTGTAATCGGAGCCGGCCAGATGGGCGGAGGCATAGCCCAGGTGGCCGCGGCAAGCGGTCTGAATGTCATTCTCCAGGATATCTCGAATGAATGTGTGGAGCGCGGGCTGGCGGTCATCGCCAAGAACCTGCAACGTAGCGTGGACAAAGGAAAGATCACCAGTGAGCAACACGAAGCGATCCTTGACCGGATCACGCCCTGCACGGATCTCGTCAATATGCGGGCAGCCGACTTTGTGGTTGAGGCCGCCTCCGAGAACGAGGAGATCAAATTCAAGATTTTCGCCCAGCTCGATGAGATCTGCCCACCGCATGCCATCCTCTCCTCAAATACCTCGTCCATTCCGATTGGCCGTATTGCCTCCCAGACCAGAAGGCCGGATAAGGTGATCGGTATGCATTTCATGAATCCGGTGCCGGTCATGAAGTTGGTTGAGATTATCCGCGCCCTGCCAACCTCCGACGAAACCTACCAGGTAACGGTGGAACTGGCCGGAAAGATGGGTAAAACTCCGGCCCAGGCCAGTGACTTTCCCGGATTCATCGCCAACAGGATCCTGTTGCCGATGATCAACGAGGCCATATTCTGCCTCTATCAAGGTGTTGGCGACAAGGAATCCATCGACAAGGTGATGGAGTTCGGCATGAACCATCCCATGGGCCCCCTGGCCCTGGCCGATCTGATCGGTCTCGATACCTGCCTGGCAATCCTCAATACCCTGCATCAAGGATTGGGCGATCCGAAATACCGCCCCTGTCCGCTGCTCAGGCAATATGTCGAATCCGGCTGGTTGGGCCGCAAGACCGGCAGGGGATTTTTCAATTACCAACCACAACTGTGAAACAATACAACACCTACCTCAACACCATCCAAAGGGAGCACTACTATGAACTTCGAATTGACGGAAGAACAGAATCTCATCCGCGATATGGTCAGAACCTTCGCGCAAACCGAGGTCGCACCCTCTGCAGGCGAGCGTGATGAGCAGGAGCACTTTGACCGTGATCTGATGTTCACCCGACTCGCCGATCTTGGCCTGACCGGTATCGTTTTCCCCGAGGAATACGGTGGTGCGGGTGCCGATTATCTGAGCTATGCCATCGCCGTCGAAGAGCTGTCGAGGGTCTGTGCCTCGACCGGTGTCACCCTTTCGGCCCATCTCTCGCTGTGCGCCAATCCGATCTATCTCTTTGGTACGCATGAGCAGAAAAAACAATTCCTCACGCCGCTGGCACTCGGCGAGGCCATGGGCGCTTTCGGTCTGACTGAGCCTTCCGCCGGGTCCGATGCCGGCGGTACCAGGACCGTGGCGGTGCGTGATGGTGATGACTGGATTCTCAACGGCACCAAGATCTTTATCACCAACGCAGGCGAGGCCGATATCTACGTGGTTTTCGCCAGGACCGACAAGGAGGCCCAGAAACATCACGGGATAAGCGCCTTTATCGTCGAGAAGGGCACGCCGGGCTTCTCCTTTGGCAAGAAGGAAAAGAAGATGGGCATCCGCTCGTCACCCACGATGGAACTGGTCTTCGAGAACTGCCGGGTGCCCCATGAAAACATGTTGGGCGAAGAGGGCAAGGGCTTCAAGGTGGCGATGAAAACCCTGGACGGCGGCCGTATCGGTATCGCCTCGCAGGCCCTCGGTATTGCCCAGGGGGCACTCGATGCGACCGTGGCCTACACCACCCAGCGCGAGCAGTTCAACAAACCACTGAGTGCCTTTCAGGGTGTGCAGTTCCAGCTGGCCGATATGGCAACCCAGGTCGAAGCGGCGCGCCTGCTTGTCTATAATGCCGCCTACCGCGCCAGTGCCGGTCTGTCCTATTCCCAGGAGTCGGCCATGGCCAAACTGTTTGCCAGTGAGACGGCCATGAAGGTGACCACCCAGGCTGTCCAGTTGCATGGCGGCTATGGCTATACCCGTGAGTATCCGGTGGAGAGAATGATGCGCGACGCCAAGATCACCGAGATCTACGAGGGTACCAGTGAGATTCAGCGGCTTGTCATCGGTACAGCGCTGACCCGCTAAAAAAAAGGAGCACTCTCCCGCCCCTTTTTCCGGCGGGGAGGGGCTTCTCCTGGCCTCTCCCCGCTGTTTACGACCAATATTCGCAGGCCTTGCGAAACCGGTAATGGAAGACTGTGATGGAATATACCCGTGAAATTTACTGGAACGTGGGCCATGGGCTTACCACCCTTGCCCCGATGTATCTGTTGGCCCTTGTTGCCCTCTCTGTCCTTGTTTTCGGCAGCCTCCGGCGCATCAAGATCTACCGGCTCGGCCATGGGCTGAACCGGTTGGACCAGCCCTTTGCCCGGTTTGGCAGCATGCTGCAAAATGTCCTGCTGCAGAATCGGGTCCTGCGGGTGAAGGGGCCAGGCCTTGCCCATGCCATGTTTTTCTGGGGATTTGGCCTGCTCTTTATCGGCACAGGCCTGATTGTGCTGCAGGCCGACTTTACCGACCTGTTGTTCGATGTGGTCTTTCTCAAAGGCTGGTTGTACCAGGCTTTCAGTATCGTTCTCGATCTTGCCGGGCTGGTGGCGATCGCCATGCTGCTCGGCCTACTGGTACGGCGCTGGATCGTGCGGCCCGCAGGACTTGAATCCAGCAGGGATGATGTGATCATGCATGCACTGCTGCTCGCCATCCTCGTCACCGGCTTTGTCATTGAAGGGGCCAGGATGGCGGTCACCGAGCTGGACACGCCGCTTGCCCTCTGGTCACCGGTGGGTCTGGTGCTGGCCGGGCTCATGGAGGGTATGAATGAGCAGTCGCTCCTTGTTTTGCATAAAGGCCTGTGGTGGTTCCATCTGGTCCTGGCTCTGCTGTTCATCTCTCTGATCCCGTTTACTAAATTCCGCCACATCCTGACTACCAGCCTCAACGCCTTCCTGGCGGACCGGGGACCGGTGGGCAAACTGGCGACCATCGATCTGGAAAATGAAGAGACCGAATCGTTCGGGGCACGAAAAGTTATCGATCTGAGCTGGAAGGATCTGTTCGACGCCGATGCCTGCACCCTCTGCAAGCGCTGCCAGGACAGGTGCCCGGCTTATGCGACGGACAAACCCCTGTCGCCGATGCAGGTGGTCAAGCGGATTGGCGAGATTGCGGCCGGCAGTCCGGAGGCTGATCTCATTGAGGCGGTCGGCCGCGACGCCATCTGGTCCTGCACCACCTGCCGGGCCTGCCAGGATATCTGCCCCGCCTCGATTGAACAAGTAGGCAAGATCATCGAGATGCGGCGCAACCTGGTACTCATGGAAGGAGAATTTCCAGGAGACGAGGTGATGACCGCCATGGAACAGCTTGAGGTCAACGGCAATCCCTTAGGCATGGGTTATGCCTCCCGTGGCGACTGGGCTGAGGGCTTGAGTGTAGCCAGTCTGGCCGATTCTGTGGATATCGATATCCTCTATTTTGTCGGTTGTTATGCCAGTTTTGACAAACGCAATACGGCGGTGGCCCGGAGTTTCATCACACTCTGCCAGGCTGCCGGCATCAAGGTCGGTATGCTCGGCAAGGAAGAGAAGTGCTGCGGCGAACCTGCCAGGAAGATGGGCAACGAGTATCTCTACCAGACCCTGGCCGGCGAAAATATCGAGCTGCTCAAGGGCTATGGTGTGAAGAAGATCGTCACCACCTGTCCGCACTGCTTCAACACGCTGGCCAAGGATTACCGCGATCTCGGGCTTGATTGTGAGGTTGAATCCCACCCGGTCTTTCTGGCCAGGCTGGTGGAGGAAGGCAAACTCTCCATCCGCAAAGAGGGATTCGAGTGTACCTACCATGATTCATGCTATCTCGGGCGCCATAACGGTATCTATGAGATGCCGCGTCAGCTCATCGAGACGGCGGGCGGACACCTCGTCGAAATGGCCAAAAATCGCGATCAGGCCTTCTGCTGCAGTGCCGGCGGCGGGCGCATCCTCGCCGAAGAAAAGCTCGGCAGCAGGATCAATATCAAAAGGGTGGAGCAGGCCTGCGCCACCGGGGCCGGCCTGCTCGTCTCCAACTGCCCTTTCTGTCTGACCATGTTTGAGGACGGCGTGAAGGGGGCAAATGTCGAGGATAAACTGAGACCGCGGGATATCGCCGAGCTTCTGGTGGAACGGCTGCAGGCTTGACCTGAAAAAACTCACATTCCAATTCCAAATCAAGCGTTAACTTTGTCGGCTACGCTGTGCGGCTCCTCGCCGCACTCAAGGTGCAGTCTCGTCGCTGCGCGCTTGCCTTCTCGTTTCCGTATTATTTTTCTCTTGGTCATGAGCGTTGTTTATTGCTCAAGTTCACAATCCTGCCGTGTGCTCTCACGAGATGACAACGGTATTGCCAGAATAGATCAATCCTGAAGACTGTTTCTGTACCCTGAGGCTGGAAGAACAATCTTGACGGATCGCCAATCAGTAAGTAAATATTATTTACCAATTATATCTTTCCGGCCTTTGTAGTAGGATTTTATTAAAATATAATGCTATATATCAAATATATAACTAAATATATAAAGTGAGTAACATTTAATAATCAACCATGGAAACGCCAACTGTTATCAATCCGCCGGGAAAACTGAAAATCATCAATGCCATGCGAACCCTGCTGGAAGCCCGGACCTTCGAATCCCTCACCATTTCGGAGATCGCGGTGACAGCTGGAGTCACCGAAGGACTGATCTACAAATATTTCAAGGATAAGCGCGATCTGTTGCATCACGTTCTCAAGGAACACTACGAACAGTTCCTGGTGCAGATTGACCGGGATCTGCAGGGCATCGACGGGGCTCTGAACAAACTGAGAAAGATCATCTGGTCCTGTATCGAACGCTACGCCAATCATCGGGTGTTTGCCAGGATCATCCTGCTGGAGGTTAGAAATTCGGAAGAATATTTCCAGAGCGAGGCCTATGCCCTGGTCCGGCAGTTCAACCATATCATCATTGCTATCATCAACGAAGGTATCGCCGGCGGTGAAATCCGGGATACTCTCCCCCCGGCGTATATCCGCAATGCCATCTTCGGTACCATTGAACATTCGTGTCTGAACCGGGTTATTTTTAATGAAGCAGTATCCACCAATGATGCTGCAAAAATCATAACCGATCTCCTTTTCAGCGGGATCAAACGATAATCATATCTGGCTTTGTCTTGATGCCTCTGCGGTAAAATAGAGACCAACGTAATTTACCCCGGCACCGCTCATGTCAACCAGATGGAGACATCGAACACAACAGAGAGGATCAGAGCTATGAAAGACGTTGTCATTGTATCCGGATGCAGGACCGCAATCGGCGCGTTCGGCGGAAGCCTTCGTGACCTGAACGGCGCCACCCTGGCCAGTATCACCATGAAAGAAGCGGTCAGGCGGGCTGGAATCGACCCGGTTTTGATCGACGATATCCGCTATGGCTGCTGCATGGAATCCGCCGACACCCTGAACGTCACCCGGGTCGGTGCCCTGTTGGCCGGCATCCCGGAGACCGTTCCCGCCGTCACCGTCAACCGGGTCTGCATTTCCGGCATGGAGGCCGCCATCTCGGGTATGGCCATGATCCAGGCCGGTATGGCCGATATCATCCTGGCCGGCGGCACCGAGCACATGTCGAGCGTGCCCTACTCGGTGCCGGGCGCGCGCTGGGGCTGCCGTCTGCAGGATCAGGTCTTTGTCGACAATCTGATCCACGCCCTGCACTGCGGCTCACACATCATTCCCCATCCCGAAGACGGCCCGGTGGATGCAACCAAGCCGCCGCTCAGCATGTTCGTCGGCAAACCCTATATCATGGGCCAGACTGCCGAGTTCATCGCCCAGCATCTGGGTATCACCAGGGAGGAGATGGACGAGGTGGCGCTACGCAGCCATAACGAGGCGGAACGGGCCAGCCAGGACGGTTCTTTTGCCGACGAGATTGTGCCGGTGGAGGTTCCCCAGAGAAAAAAGGCCCCGATCATCTTTGCCAAAGACGAACATTTCAAGCCCGGCATGACCATGGATATGCTCCGCAAACTGCCGCCGGCCTTCGTGCCCGAGATCGGCACCGTCACGGTCGGCAACTCCAGCGGTATCAACGACGGCTCCACGGGCATGGTCCTGATGTCGGCCGACAAGGCCAAAGAACTGGGAGCGCAGCCGATCGCCAGGATCAGGGCCGTGGCCAGGGGGGCCTGCCACCCCTCGGTTATGGGCCTGTCGCCGGTGCCGGCCGTACGCAATCTGCTCAAGTCGTCTGGCCTCGCCATAAAGGATTTTGAACTGATCGAGGTCAACGAGGCCTTTGCCGCCCAGTATCTGGGCTGTGAGAAGGAGCTGGGATTGAACCGGGAGATCACCAATGTCAACGGCTCGGGCATCGGCCTCGGTCATCCGGTGGGCTCAACCGGCGCCAGGATCATGGTGACCCTGATGTATGCCATGAAAAAGCGCGGCAAAGCCCTGGGACTGGCCACCCTGTGCGGCGGTGGCGGGGTGTCTATGGCCTGCGCTATTGAAATGATCTAGGAGCCGGTCGGATTATGCCCTTTTTCCCCATCTCCGCGTTATTTTCGAAAATCAATGCTCGCAATATCAACTATATGGCTGCGCTTAATTTTCGAAAATGCCTTGATCTGAGAAAAAATTGCTATAATCCGACAGACTCCTAGCGCCCCTCCTTCCAGCCAAAATTCGAACAGGCTTATTCTGCATCTCTATCCGGCATCCGTAAAAGATTACCGGCCCCGTTCAAAGCTTGTGGTTGCGGGGGATGGACGCCAATCAGGCCATCTCCGGGGAATTCCACCACAGTCCAGTCATAACGCGAGAAGAGGATTGCCACATCCTGGCCCTGCGGGTTCTTTATCGAGTAGCCATTATAACTGATCCGTCCGTGACTGCGGTCATCATACCAGCCATATGACTGGCGAAAAAATGTCCGCCAGTCTTTCATCTGCCCTTCGGTCAGCTTGATCTCAGTCCAAAACCTGCTCTTAAGGGCAAAGTCCTTTCTGACACCAAGAATTGACAGTGGCTCAAGCTGCACCCCATCATAATAATAACGATACTCTTCAGAGACCTTCCCTGACAGAAATATCCGGGTTACTTCAAGATTTTTATGTACTGCGCCATACTCTCTGCCCGTACTGCATCCAGCCGTCGCCAGAAGCAGTGTGAACGCCACAATATATCCTGTTATTTTAAACATATACCCTCAATGTCTTTAACCGATTGCGGTGACCGCCAGTGGGACCTTTCAGCTTCAACTTGAGACAATATAAACATTATCATCCACTCTTCAAAT